>NZ_CAXBOC010000098.1:0-13108 GCF_963976465.1 uncultured Cyclobacterium sp.
ACGACTATATCCCAGATTTGGAAACTGGGATTGAATTCTATAAAGAAGGAGAAAGCCGTGATAAAATTAAAGAGGTTATTGATTTAGCTATGAATTATGGGAAACCCTGGGATGAAAAGCTAAAAATAATCAATAATTCGGGGAGGGAATTATGGGTAAGAACACTTGGTGAAGCCTATATTGAAGACGGGAAATGTCTTTATCTTTCAGGCACCATTCAAGACATTGATGAAGAAGTAAAAAAAGAAAATCAGCTAATTCAGAAAGAACAGATGTTGGGAGCCATTTCAAAAGCCACCGACGAATTACTTTCTAATAACAAACTTTATGATGCCATACCAAACAGCCTTGAGATTATAGGCAAATCAGTGGGTGTTGATCGAATTTATTACTTTGAAAACAGTATCGGGGAAGAAGGTGAAAAATACACCTCCCAACGCTTTGAATGGAGCAATGATAGTGTAGAAGCACAAATCAACAATCCGGATTTACAAAACATTCCTCTTGAGGCTTTTGGTGATTTTGTTTTCCCTATGGAAAACAATGAGGTATTTATGGCCATTATTTCAAACTTACCTGATGAGTCTGAAACAAAACAATTCTTAGACAATCAAAATATTAAATCAATTTTAACCATCCCGATTTTTACAGAAAATGGATTTTGGGGATTCATAGGTTATGATGATTGCACCAATGAGCGAGAATGGTCGAAAGCCGAATTGTCATTATTAAGAAGTTTTGCCAATAGTATTTCAAACGCTATTGACAGAAATATTCTGGAAAAAAACCTAATCGAGTCCAAAGAAATAGCTGAAAAAGCAAGTTTGGCAAAATCAGAATTTCTGGCAAATATGAGTCATGAAATTAGAACCCCTCTTAATGGAATAATTGGTTTTACAGACTTATTGGTAAAAACAGAGTTGGATGAAACCCAAAGTCAATACATAAACATTGTCAATCAATCGGCTGTCTCTTTACTAAATATCATCAATGATATATTAGACTTTTCAAAAATTGAAGCAGGAAAACTTGAATTAGAAATCATAAAATCAGATATTTTTGAGCTGTCCGGCCAGGCTACAGATGTTGTGTCTTATCAAGCCCAGAAAAAAGGAGTGGAAATGCTCCTAAACATTGAAAAATCACTTCCCAGGTTTATTCAAGTTGACGATATCCGATTAAAACAAATATTAATAAACCTTTTGGGAAACGCAGTAAAATTTACGGATAAAGGGGAAATTGAGCTTAAAATCCACACTTTAAATAAAATTGATGACAATAAAAGAGTCATTAGGTTTGAAGTACGTGATACCGGAATAGGAATTTCTGAAGAGTATCAAAAAAGAATATTCGATGCTTTTATGCAAGAGGATGGTTCTACCACGAAGAAATACGGAGGAACAGGCTTAGGGCTTACAATTTCTAATAAACTCCTATTTATGATGGGATCTGAGTTGCAACTTAAAAGCAAGCTAAATGAAGGCAGCACTTTTTACTTTGATTTAGAGCTCAATACCGAAGAGGGAGAATTGGTGCAACTTGCAGACTATCCACTCAACAATGTATTGGTGGTGGATGACAATTCAAACAATAGGTATATATTAAAAGAAATCTTTTCTTTGAACGATATCAAGGTTGATGAGGCAGAAAATGGTTTTGAGGCTTTACAACTGATAGAAAACAATGAATATGACGTGGTTTTAATGGACTTGAACATGCCTTATATGGATGGGATAGAAACCACTAAAAAAATCAGAGAAAATTTTACTAACAAAAAATCTCAAGTGCCGATATTACTTCTGCATAGTTCTGCAGAAGATGATTACATTCTTAAACAGTGCAAAGAACTATCCATCAACCGTCGAATTTCCAAGCCAATAAAAAACAAGGAGCTATTTGAGGCTTTAAGCAAACTACAACCGCCTAAGCAGACCGCTTCTAAAGAAAAACTAGAGCAAGCTGACACTCAGCCTAGGGAAACAGTAGGAGCACGAGTACTAATAGCTGAAGACAATTCTATTAATATGTTTTTGGCTAAGACCATTGTTTTAAAGGTCTCTCCTAAGGTAGAGATATTTGAAGCAACGAATGGGCTTGATGCCTATGAAATGGCCACAGAGTTTCTACCGGATATAATATTAATGGATATTCAAATGCCTATCATGAGCGGACATGAGGCTACCAAAAAACTAAAAGCCAATCCAAAAACCAAAGATATTCCTATTATAGCCATCACTGCAGGAAACATTAAAGGAGAAAAAGAAAAATGCATGGATTCGGGAATGTCCGACTTTGTACCGAAACCAATCGTAGAAAAGAATATAATTTACATTTTTGACAGGTGGCTAAAAACAAAAGATGAAGAAAACACTTCCGTTGCGGAAGAGGAAAACGAAAAGTCCTCAGCAAAAAATGGGGCAATCAATGAACAAAAGGACCATTTTGATGTAGACAAAGTCAAAGAATTTTTGGGTGATGAACCAGAAATTATTAAAGAGGTGCTAAAATTGACCATCCATGAGTTGGGACAATCAAAATCTGTTTTAGCCAGTCATTATTCCAATAAAGATTTGGGAGGATTAAGCTCAGAGGGACATAAACTAAAAGGCTCAGCATTAACAGCCGGCTTAGGAGAGGTCTATAAAACAGCGCTTGCTTTAGAGGAAATGGAGACCTTGGATTTGGCACTTGCCAAAAAGTTAATTGATAGTTTCGATACAGAGTATGATTTAGTGGTAGATTTAATAAATGATTATATAGCCCATGGCAACTGATTTGAATGCCCAAAAGGGCATTCTACGTTAGAAATAAGTATGGCATGATTTTTCTTACCCTTGTTCAACCCAAACCAAGTATTTAATAAGGCTTGATATTAAAATGGCCTTTGGCTTATGTCCCCCTATGGTTTTCCTCAATTAACCAGTCAGTTTTAAAAGTGGCCTATTAGGTATTGGAAAGGGCATTTTCTTTACAAGAAATTCACGCTACTTTTCAATTGCTCTCTATATTTTGCTCCGATTGGAATTATTTTACCATCAACTACTGACGTATCACTATCAAAATCTGTGAGATAATGAAGATTAATCACATAAGAACGGTGAACCTGAACAAATTCAGGATTTGCGGAAAGTTTGTCCAAGAAATTTGAAATAGTAGATTTAATCGTATAGGTCTTGTTTTTACATTTCAAACTGATATAATCGCCTTTACCTTCACAGTAACTGATGTCTGAAAAGAGGATTTTCTTATAAAGCCTATCGTCTTTCACGAAAATAAAATCCTTGGAATAAGAATTTGGGTCAATCTTTAACTCTTTTTCTTTTCGTTTTTCAATTCCTTTCAAAAATTGAGGATAACTAAATGGCTTGGGCAAATAAAAACAAGCGTCTGTTTCGAACGCTGCAATTGCATTCTCATTATTGGCTGAAATAATGATTAATGCTCCGGTATATTGACTATGTTTAAGTATTTCAAAACCATTCATTTCCGGCATTTCTATATCCAGAAACAGCAGGTCAATCTTTTCTCGATTTTCTACAAGGTAATTCAGACCATCTATTGCATCAGAAAAATCCGCCAATAGTTTTAGCGATTTTGTCTTTTCAATATAATGTGAAAGCACTTTTATACTGGCAGTATCATCATCTAAGATTACACAGTTATCCATCATTTATAGCGTAATGTCATATTAAAATATATAAAAAAAAATAGAGGTGATTAGGCTGTAACCCCCTCATTTCCTCCAGGAATCTGAAGTTTCCGAATCAGTTTCGCTGGCACTCCCCCCACCAAAGTATAGGGCGCAACATCTTTTGTCACAACAGATCCTGCTGCCACGGTGGCCCCTTCGCCAATACTCACTCCTTTTAAAACCATAGATCTGGTTGCAAGCCATGCATTGTCACCAATAATGATCTCACCTGATTTACCTGCCTCATCCCTATTGTCTACTCCATGAAAATCACCATCCATTATGATTACCTGATTGGCAATTTGGCAATTTTTGCCTATTACAATTCGATTACTGGCAGACACAATACAGGCCGTATTTATAAAAGTCCCCTCCCCAATAATTAACTCTGCTCCTCTATCTGCATACAACTGGGTTACCCCCATATGAGACCATATTTTACAATTGTCTCCCAATGAAATATCACCATATCCCTCTACTCTTAAAGCTCCTCTCACAGTTATCATTTTACCGGTATACTTACAATTTCTCAAGCGATATTTACCATTCAAGACACGACTTATTCCATTGAAAATATCCATTAACACGATCCTCAAGACCCGAAATTTTTCCGAAAAACTCCTTGTTTCTCTTCCATAAATTTCTTGACTTAATTGAGCTATTTTCTCCGAAATCTTGCGCTGAACCATTCCATTTCTAAATATTTAATGAATATAGAAGTGAAATTTTTAATTTCAAAAAAAAGGATAAACTAAAATTTTTATTACATTTATTTTAAAAATAAGATAAAAACCATCAATTATTTTACGTAAAACATTAAATGCCTTTGATATATAAATAAATGAAATTCATATTTAAAAAAGTACAGCACCCATTTTTATTCCATACCATTGCAGTAATATTTTTTTTTATTTCAGGGGAGAATTTACATGCACAACAGGAAAATGAAATTGCTAAATATATCAATCTAACCGAACCTCTTGAAGATCAATTACCTGATTTAGATAGTTTAATTAAAATAGCAATAACCAACCACCCTACTGTAAAAGTTAACGAGGCATTAATCGGTTCAGCTGAGGCCAGAATAAAATTGGCAAAAAAATCTTGGTCCAACCTAATTCGTGTTTATTCTGATTACTCCTATGGTAATCAAGCCATTTTATACACCTCCGGAACAGACCTTTCCAATGTAGCCAATGGCTATAGGGTTGGGGCCAACCTGAGCATACCTCTTTCTGAGGTCTTTCTAAAAAAGGACAGGGTAAAGCTTCAGAAACAAGAATTGGAGGCTACTTATTATAAGACAAAAGAAATGGAATTATCGATATCCAACCAGGTAATTGAAGAATACAATAGTGCACTACTTGGGCAAAAGCTAATGCTAATAAGATTAGAAATGCAGGAGAAAGCAAGAACCAATTTACAGCAAATGGAAATGGAATTTAATTTGGGCAATCTAGAAGCTACTTCATTTTTAAGAAACCAGGAAATTTATACCATTGCAAGATCAGAATATGAAAATGCAAGGAAAAACTTTTTTGTAGCCATTCAAAAATTAGAAATTCTATTAGGAGAATCGCTCGCCAACTTTATCAATTAAAATGACAATAAAACAAATCATACGGCTTCTTTGGAAAAACAAATTTTGGATATTTTTAACACCAATATTTGTAGCGGTTGGAGTATTTTTTCTTACCCAAAACCTTCCACGAGAATACGAAAGTTCTACCTTAATTTTTACAAATCCAACTTCCGACAGGGGCGCAACTGATGGTGGTGTGGTAAGGATGGATTTTTACACCTCTAATAATCTTTTTGATAATTTAACCTTAATAGTTAAATCCAGAACCACCATACAAGAAGCATCTTTAAAATTATTGGCCAAGCATATGGCACTCCCTGAACAAGTCGATGAAGTACTATGCGCGGAGGCTTACCTTGATTTAAAAACACATATCCCATCCTCTTTATGGAAGGAACTTGCTGTAGTCAACGATGAAGAAAAAACACTACAAAATATCATTGAAAACTTACAGAACGATGAAAACTCTCCGATTGAATATTTACTTAGAGAACATGAGCATTATTCCATCAATAAAATAATTGGTCGGCTATCCGTGTCCAGAAAATTTTCAAGCGATATGATGGAGGTAAAGTACAGCAGCAATGATGCAGGAATTTGCTACCACACCCTAAATTTTATAGCTGAATCCTTTATGAACGGCTACTCAAAAATGAAGGAGCTTGAAAACATCAATACAATCGCCTATTTCCAAAACCAACTATCTATTGCACAAGCCAAATTGAGAGATGCCGAAGAAAACTTAAAGGGGTTTATGGCGGATAATCGAATATTAAATTATTATGAACAAGGAAAATACCTAGACATCGCAAAATTAGAGCATGATCAAGATGAAGAACGATCCAGACGGCTCCTTTCCGGTACCGGATATAATCTAGAACAGATCGAGGAGATGTTTGAAAATTTTGACCAGCGTCAAGTCATCATAGAAAATATATCATTATTGCAAGATGAAATCGTCACCAGAAATTTAAAAATTCAGGGACTATCGGTATTGGAAAATCAAGAACCGCAGATAAAAAATCTGGAAAATGAAATAGAGGGTTTAGAAAAAGAAATAAAAGAACTTTCAGATGAACTGTTTAAAAACAGCAATTCTATTCAAGGCGTACAAAGGGAAACCATTCTAGACCAGTGGCTGGCTTTGAAAATTTCATTCGAAGAACAAAAGCAAGCCTTGGAGGTAATGAAAACCAGAAAAACATACCTGCTTGAAAAAATTGACGAATTTGCTCCTTTAGGAGCTGAATTAAAAAAACTGGAAAGGGAGGTTAGTGTCAATGAGGACCAATACCTTTCCATCTTACATGGCCTAAATATGGCATATCTCCAAAAATATGACCTGGAAATGGCCTCTACGCAAAAACTAATAGATGAACCTTACTACCCAAAAACAGCATTGGCCTCTAAAAGAATGTTAATGGTAATTGGAGGAATGTTGGGTACAGGGGGGCTGGTTCTTACGGTAGTCCTTCTTTCTTTTTTCTTGGACTCTTCGATTAAGTCAGGAAAGAATGCCACAAAATTGACCTCCCTACCTGTAGCGGGAGGATGGTTAAATGAAGAAGCTGTATCTAAAAGCGTTTATTTGGATGAATTGCACAACAATCAGATCAAATTATTTTATAATAACCTGAGCATGCATTTCCCTGAAGATGGTCAAAAAATCATTCTTTTTTACAGCCATCAAAAGGGTGAAGGCAAAACATTTTTAATCGATCACTTGGCCAAGGAGCTAAAAAGGCAAAATAGGTCCATTATTTTCTGTGGCAATGAAGAGGACACAAAAAAGGTGTCTTGTGAAAACCTTGTAATAGATGAGGATTCTATTTCCAACCCTAAAAAAGAACTGCATTTCTGGGAAGAAACCCTTACCAAACTCCCCCACGAATTTGTTTTATGGGAGCTACCAAACATTAAAGAGAAACCTTTCAACTATTCCTTGATAAATAAATCAAATGTGCTAGTATTAGTGACAGATGCCGGTAGATCCTGGACCTCATCAGATGCATTTATTAATAATGGGATTACAGAAATGGTGAAAACCTCTCACCTGGTATGGTTAAATAAAATGCAAGGAGATGAACTTGAAGATATTAATGGAGAAATTCCAAAGAAAAGATCTTCAATAAGGACAAAATTCAAGCAATTACTGTCTTAATAGGCACTTTAAAATAATATGCAAATCACCAAAGCAAATATCTCAAATAAAGTATTTGCCCTGCTCGTTGCAGGGTTATTGAGTTTATTTGTGGTCAAAACAGGGGTAATGGGCATTGGCTTAATGCTTGTACTTCCGTTTGTTTTGGCAGGTGGGATTTTTATGATGAGTCACCCAAACAAGTCGCTTGCGGCAGGTTTAATTTTTGCCTTTCTTTCCATTGGGGCCATCAGATATGTGCCCAATTTACCTTTGGGACTAACCGTAGATTTTGCCCTGGCAATGCTAATTGTCAGCGCTCTGTTTCACAATAAGGTGGAAACTGATTTTTCAAAATTACACAACAGCCTTATTTTGGTGACACTGATTTGGATGGGATATAATGTCGCAGAAATCTTTAATCCGGAAGCTAGAAGTGTGACAGCCTGGTTTTATGCAGTAAGAGGAACAGCCTTGTATATGTTCCTTACCGTTCCACTTACCTTATTGTATGCCAATAAACCCTCCGATTTAAATCGGCTATTTATCATTGTCTTTGCTTTAAGCATTTTAGCTTCCTTTTGGGGTTTGAGACAGTATTATATTGGACTCGATTATGCGGAAAACAGATGGCTAGATGCAGGATCTCGCTCTACTCATGTCCTTTTCGGCAATCTGAGAGTATTTAGTTTTTTCTCAGACGCCGGACAATTTGGGGCAGGAATAGCCCATTCAGGTGTTATGGCCATGGTGTTGGCACTTGGCCCTTTTTCTTTAAAGAAGCGAATTATATTTGCTGTGATGGCTCTCTTATTCTTTTATTTAATGATCATGAGTGGCACCAGAGGAGCATTAATGGTTCCTGTAGCAGGATCTATGGCTTATTTATTTGCTTCTAAAAATTTTAAACTAATGGCTGCAGGCTTGATTGCACTCGGGCTTGCTTTTTCGTTTTTAAAGTTCACCACCATTGCCAATAACAATTATCAGGTCCGGAGAATGAGGTCTGCATTGGATCCTGATGACCCATCACTAAATGTCAGGTACTTAAATCAGCGGAAATTTGCTGAATACTTAAAAACCAGACCTTTTGGAGGGGGGATAGGCACTTCGGGCTCTTGGGGTCAAAGATTTAGCCCAGGCACCTTTTTGGCAGAAACTCCCAATGACAGTTGGTTTGTGAAAATATGGGCAGAAATGGGTGTGGTAGGTTTGTACCTTCACATAGGTATATTGGCTTTTATTGCGGGAATGGGCCTACTCAAAATCTGGAAAGTTAAGGACCCTAGGTTACGGCAAAAACTATTTGCTTTATTCGGAGGTTATGTCGGTATTGCTGCAGCCTCTTATGGCAATCCTCTTTTGGGGCAGATGCCTACAGGTATCATTCTCTATATGTCATGGGCTTATTTTTTCCTAGCTGAGGACATGGACAAAAGTTTAAACAAACCACCTGAAAATGAATAAACCACTAATTTCCGTCATCACTATCAACTACAATGGCTTGGTTCATACCATGGGCTTCTTAAAATCATTTCAAAAGGTTAGCTATCCAAATGTAGAAATTATAGTGGTAGATAATGCGTCCAAAGAATCACCGGATAGTATTCTTGAAAAATATCCTGACACTGTCCCAATAAAAAGCCCGGTAAATGAAGGGTTTGCCGGGGGGAATAATAGAGGAATGGAAGTTGCAAAAGGGGAGTTTTTCTTTTTAATTAATAATGATACCGAAGTTGCGCCTGATCTACTCGAAAGCCTTTTGGAAAGGACCGAAAAATCAGAAAATGTTGGTTTAGTTTGTCCAAAAATCCTCTACCATGAAGAACCGGACATTATACAGTATGCAGGGTTTTCAGCAATAAATCCCATAACAGGCAGAGGTAGAGGCAAAGGCTATTTAGAAAAAGACGAAGGCCAATATCAAGTAGCTGAAATCACACAATTGGCACACGGAGCAGGCATGTTTATTCCTAAAAAGGTGGTAAAGGAAATAGGTCTTATGGCAGAACTATACTTCCTATATTATGAAGAAATGGATTACTGTGAACGTATCAAGCAAGCAGGGTACGATATATGGTACGAACCAAAAAGCTATATACTTCACAAAGAATCAATGAGTGTAGGCAAAAACTCCTTGCTTAAAACCTATTACATGAGTAGAAACCGGTGGTTATACTTAAGAAGAAATGTAGATTACCCTTTATTTTTCTTTACAGCAGGGTATTATATGCTTATTGCGCTTCCAAAAAATCTATTGGTTCATGCCATTAAGTTTGAATGGGGTCATTTTAAAAAGTATTTCAAAGGCTTTGTAGATGGGCTTTTTCTGAAAGACATCAAAGAGAACCCCACTTTATAAAACTAAATAAACAGACAATGAGGATAGGTATAGAAGCACAACGCATTTTTAGAGAAAAGAAGCATGGCATGGACATGGTGGCCCTTGCCCTAATCAAAAACCTGCAACAGCTAGACACTGAAAATGAATATTTTATTTTTGTAAATGATACAGAAGATCCTTCAGCAATAAAAGAAACTAAAAACTTTAAAATTGTCCCCCTCACTCCCGCTCCCTACCCAATCTGGGAACAAAAACACTTAGCTAAAGCGGTTAAAACTTATCAATTAGATATGCTTCACTGCACCAGTAATACGGCACCTGTTTCATGTCCTGTTCCACTTTTAATTACTCTTCACGACATTATCTACTTAGAAAAAATCAATCTTAAAGAAGGCACTTGGTATCAAAGACTTGGGAATATCTACAGAAGATGGAATGTGCCAAAAGTGGTAAAAAAAGCAGCCATGATATTTACAGTTTCCCATTATGAACAAAAAAGGATTGTTCAGCATTTCAAAATGGAAGATAAAGCTGTTCAAGTGGTTTATAATGGAGTAGCCAATCATTTTAAAGTAGCGGATCCTGAAAAACAGGAAGTGATTCGAAAAAAATACAATTTACCGAAGTCATTCATTCTTTTCTTAGGAAATACAGACCCAAAGAAAAACCTCAAAGGGGTGTTAAAAAGTTTAGCCATTCTTGAAGAGAACAAGGTCGATTACCCTGACATTGTAATGCCCGACTTTGGAAAAGAGGTGTTGGTGAATATGTTAAATGAGATCAAAGCCCCTCTATTGCTTTCAAAAATTCACCTTACAGGTTATATTCCTAATGAAGACCTGCCTGCCATATACAGCCAAGCTAAGGTGTTTTTATACCCTTCACTAAGAGAAAGTTTTGGCTTGCCCATCTTGGAAGGTATGGCATGTGGTTGCCCTGTCCTCACCGCAAACACCTCCTCCATGCCAGAAGTCGCAGGTGACGCCGCCATTATAGTTGATCCTTTTGACCCTTCAGCTATTAGTGCGGGCATAAATAAAATATTGACAGACAGTGCGCTAAGAGAAGAACTTATCAGCAAAGGCTTTAAAAGGCCTCCATTATTTAATTATAAAAAAGGAGCCTTGGACACACTCTCTGCCTACCAAGAAATTCATGCAAAACAATGACAGATAAGAAATATTGGCTGACCGGTGGTTTTTTTACCATGATGCACCGAGGGGTAGATTTTTTACTCGGTTTTATCGGTTTTATGCTACTTGTGAGGGTTTTTAGTCCGGAGGAATTTGGAATCTGGGTATTGCTTATCACCATTGTTTCCATAATTGATATGGCAAGAAATGGCTTTATCCAAAATGGAATGATCAAATTTCTGGTAGGAAAGGAAAAAGCGATTCAAGCAAAAATTCAAACCGCATCACTTTGGTTAAATACAGCCTTGACGCTAATTATGGTGCTCTTATTGTGGATATTGGCGGTACCTTTGGAAAATCTATTGAACGCCAATGGTTTGGCTGACCTCATTAAAATTCATTCTTTGGTTCTCCCAGTACTGATTTTTCATACCCACAATATGGTATTGATGCAAGCCAAATACGATTTTAAAGCTTATTTTTTGGCAGGAATCAGTAAAAGTCTACCCTTCTTTTTGGTGATTTTATCCGGTTACCTTCTGGATATTAAGCTAAGCCTGATTGAACTGGCATGGTACCAAAATCTGGCATTTTTATTGGCAACCCTTATGTCTGTATATCAAGTCAAAAACTATTTCAATATTCGTTTAAAGGCACAAAATTATTGGTTGAATAGAATTTTTCATTTTGGTAAATATGTATTCGGAACCAATTTAGTGTCTATGCTAACCAATAGTTTAGACAAATTTTTATTGGGAGCTCTTTTGTCTCCAGTTCAGGTGGCAATGGCCAATACGGCAGGTAGGGTTATGAATATGGTGGAAATACCTGTAAATTCCATTGCTTCTATTAGTTATCCTAAAGCCGCTGAAGCGCATGATAAAAAGCAAAGCAAATTGGTAGGTGAAATTTATGAAAAAACTTTGGGAATGATGCTAAGCCTAACCACTCCTTTTTGGTTATTTTGTTTGCTTTTCGCACATTATATTGTCTTGCTAATAGCGGGAGAAGCTTACTTGGAAGCAGTTCCTTTTTTAAGGGTCATGGCATTTATGGCACTGATCAAACCTTTTGATAGACAGTCCGGAGTTTTTTTAGATGCCATTGGTAAACCATTTTTTAATATGATTATGGTATTTGGCACTTTTCTCTATGGTGCCCTGTTCAGTTATCTTTTCATCCAATGGCTTGGGTTAATGGGAGCTGCCTATGGCTTAGTTCTTGCTCTTTTCACCACATCAATCATCAAATACCTTATCTTAAATAAATACATTGACATACGCATCGGCCAATGTTGGATAAAAGCTTTCGAAAATTATCCTATAATGCTCAAAACTCTTCTAGATAAAGTAAAAAAGTAAATGGAAACGCTTTTACTTCCAATCATTCTTAAGGTGTTTAAATTCATGTTTGCGTTGCTTCCATAAATCATTAATTTCTGCAATTTCATTATGGCTTGTGGCCATAAAATCTTTACTAGCTTTTCGAATATTAAGCATTCCCGAAATTTGTCCCAATACAAATAAGGGTATTTTCGGAATAGCTTGTAATACTTTCTGAGGTGTTTTATTTAAGAGCAGTAAAAGTAAAAACCCAAGTGCAAATAATATCAAACTTCCCGTCAGTAGGAAAAAATAAATCCAGTTGATCAATAAGGCAACAACAGCTAAGAGGCCACTAAGACCAACCAATACTACCATTGGAGGCATGGCAGTCATAACCGCAAAATAAATACGGTTCCAATCCATTTTGATCAGCCCTTTACCTATTAATTTTAGATTTTCCGGAAGTTGCCCAAAATAACTGTTGAGCCATCTTCCTCTTTGCCTTCCAATTTGTTCTGCCCCTGTTATTTTTTCATCAAAAATTATGGCGGCTCCTGCGTAGGCTATAATATGTCCTTGATCTACCAGTTCAGATTGCAAGGACTTATCCTCAGCCACAACCACACCTTGTTTTTCCAAGGTTAATAACTCTTTGTCAATATTTTCACGATACAAATTCTTCTCGATTGACATACCGGAACCTGCTATTGTTGAGGAAGAGCCCAATTGAAAAGGAAGATTTCTGACTGCAAAGTCATAATAATACTCTCCAAGTGCATCTAATGCAGCATAGGTACCTTCTATATTTTTAGCAATTCTTTTTCCTTGCACAGCCTTGAACCCATTGGCATGAAACTTACTGATTACTCGTAAAAAATGGGAAGGCACAAGAT
>NZ_CAXBOC010000099.1:0-13093 GCF_963976465.1 uncultured Cyclobacterium sp.
AATAAGGCCCACTTGAAATTAGCTGAGCTGGAAGAAAATTATGAGCTAACCATAATCACTCAAAATGTGGACAATCTTCATGAGGCTGCAGGTTCTTCTAAGGTAATCCACTTACATGGTGAGCTATTTAAATCGCAGAGCACCCTAGACCCAAATCTTATTTACAATATGGAGGGTTGGGAGCTAAAATTAGGAGACAGCTGTGAAATGGGGAGTCAGTTGCGCCCCTATATCGTTTGGTTCGGGGAAGCTGTCCCAAAAATGAGTGAGGCCATCGAGGCAGTAGCAAAAGCAGAAGCCTTGATAATCATTGGAACTTCCATGCTGGTGTATCCCGCCGCCGGACTGATTGATTATGCCCCCGAGGAAATTTTAAAAATTGTTATTGATTTAAAAATCCCTCATTTAAGTGCAAGAAAAGGAATCACTTGTATTGAAGAAAAAGCCAGTACTGGGGTCCTAAAAATGGAAAACATTCTTAAAAGTTGGAATTTTGGGGACTAATAAATTTATATTTTATAGTTTTGCCTTTCACTTTTAAAACCAATCCATTGGACACAGAATACAGCAGCAAAGCAACTTCAGAAATTTCCAGGGTGCTCATCAAAAGTATTATAAAATTGACTTTGGCAGGTTTGCTAATTGGTTTTTTCCATGCTTATGATTTTTGGATAGGTTTATTGCTCGCCATTTACCTTATTTACTCCATAGTAAAGAGATGGAAACGCAATGCCGAGGATAAAATGGTGTTTCTAACAGGCACCCTATTGGGAGGGGTTTTTGGGGTTTGCTGTGAATTGTGGGGAATTTATTATGGATATTGGGAATACCATGACCTTTCTTTCAGTCGTAACTTTCCCTATTGGCTTCCCTTTGCCTGGGCCTTGGCCTTCACCTATATTTACCAGTTAGAAAAAGATTTATTTAGGGTTTTAGCCGTTTCTAAAGTGTCCACAAAAATCATCCTTTCCATAATTGTGGCAATGATTTTCCCCACTTACGGAGAAATCATCACCATTAATTTAGGAGTTTGGACGTATTCTTGGCCTTTTCAGGTATTTGGAGTGCCTCTATTGGCTATATTCCTGCTAGTTGTCTTCCACACTGGTGTCAACTTTTTGATGGTTTTACTATGCAAAAGATTGGGTTGGAAAAATCCAGTATTCAATCCATAAACGATAATCTTACCACCCTGAAAGCCCTTTGAATTAGGCATAAGATTTCAGGCCTCAGCAGCTGTCCCTCCAATAGTTCTTTGTCCCAATGATTGGAAATCATGGCTTTTCATCAAAAAAACTCCTACCTAAGCATCCAAAGATCAACTTTATTATTTTTATCTGACCACTGAATCCAAGGTAGCCAAATAAACCCACTTCTGATCCCTTGACTTTAAGCCTTCGATCATCGCCTCCTCTTCCTTATCTGTCATTTCCATGTCCTCATACTCCATAGAATTAAAGAACTGAATATAGTCCTTATAGATATTCATGGTTAAGTGAGTTGACTTGGCTTCACTACCTGTAGGAAGAGCGGTTCTAAGAAACCTCCAATCCTCCATCAGGTCATTGGTTATTTTTTTCTGATGAAGGGGAAGAAAAATTTCTTGTTCAGCTGTTTCATAATCCTGAAACTTACCTTCTACTGCCTTCATAAGATCAAACGTTGCCAAAATTCCGGGCTTATATTGGAAATTATCATCTGTCCTGGCTACTTCTATCATATAACTTCTGACAGCCAGGTCACGCATTTCCAGAGAAGAGGTGATTTTATTTTTTGCTTGTTCGGCACTCAGTTCAGGAAATGCCTGAACAGCACTATTTACCAATTGGTCTAAATTGTTGCCATTCATCATAGAAACAGGATCGTCGTAATAAGTGACCGTCAAATATTGAAAGTTTTCGCCTTCCAAATCAGATCCCGATTGAAGTGACCAGAAATCCCAGCCTTTAATATGACCATCTTCCTTTTCTTGTTCATAAACCTTGGTTAAAAACTCTTTGTATTCTAAATAATCCAGAACTTTATTGGGCTCCACCTTAATAAATTCCAAGACTAAAAATTGTTCATCTTGTCCATAAACATTGGCTACTGCAAATAGGGAGATTATCCAAATAATTAATTGCTTTTTCATACCTTATTATTTTGGGTTCCTAGCCAATATACAAAAATTAGAATACATTATATACCGATTATAATTTATTTTTACCTGTAAAAATAAATTTATTGGAAATAAAAAAAGCCCTAAATCCTCTCTCGAGTCATTAGGGCTTTTTAATTCCATTTATAAAAAAATCCTTTATTAATCCTTTAAGATGGCTTCAATTTTTTTCAGCTCTTCTGAGGAAAATTCCAAATGATCTAAACTTTTCACATTGTCATAAAGTTGGCTTGCTTTACTCACCCCAACAAGCACTGAAGTGATAGTGGGGCTTTTTAGTAGCCAGGCAATGGCCATTTGGGCCAAACTTTGTCCCCTCTCAATCGCCACAGCATTCAAGGCTTTCACCTTGTCCAAAATTTCCGGCGTTATGGCATCAGATTTTAAGTACCTGCCATCCTTAATTGCTCTGGAATCTTCAGGAAAACCGTTCAGGTATTTATCTGTTAAAATTCCTTGTTCCAGTGGTGAAAAAGCAATGGCTCCTATCCCTGAATCTTCCAAGGTATTCAAAAGTCCATCTTCTACCCACCTGTCCATCATATTATACCTTGGCTGATGAATCAAGCAAGGGGTACCCAATTCATTGAGTATTTTTGAAGCTTTTGCTGTGTCTGCTGCATTGTATTGGGAAATCCCAACATACAATGCTTTCCCCTGTCTTACAAGCAAGTCCAATGCCCCCATGGTCTCTTCCAGCGGTGTATCAGGATCAGGCCTGTGATGATAGAAGATATCCACATAATCCAACCCCATTCTTTTCAGGCTCTGATCCAGGCTGGCGATCAAGTATTTTTTAGAACCAAAATTGCCATACGGTCCAGGCCACATGTCCCAACCAGCTTTGGAGGAAATCAACAGCTCATCTCTGTAAGCCAAAAAGTCCTTTTTAAAAATTCTACCAAAATTCTCTTCTGCGGCTCCATAAGGAGGGCCATAATTGTTGGCAAGGTCAAAATGAATAATCCCTAAATCAAAAGCAGTTCTTAAAATCTCCCTACCTATCTTAAAATCATCGCTATGCCCGAAATTATGCCATAAACCCAATGATATTGCAGGCAAATCCAGGCCACTGTTACCACACCTGCGGAATTTCATTTTATCATACCTTGAAGAGGCTGCCACATAGGTTTGCAATGGATCTTTGTCGTTTATTTTCATAAATTATTCGTTTTTATTATAAAGTTGTAAATTGCTCAATATTAACTATTCGCAAGATATATTATATTTTTTTCAGGGATTTTATCCCAATAGGACTTTAAAAGATAACGGGTTTCAATTACTCTTTTTACCGGCTTAAGCACTTCTATAACCTCCTCGGCCGATTGAAAGGATTGGTTCAAATCTATAAAACCATAGGCTGATAAAAAGCCATCCTCAAAAAATAAAGCTACCTCTTCTTCAGAATTTCTTCCGCGATCCTTTACAAGGAATTTTTCTCCTTCTAGCTTCACCCCTTCAATAACTTCATTGGCTCTTTTGTTATAATCTTCTGCAGCTTCAATGCCACAACAAGCACCATAACAATCGCCCAATTGAAAATCATAACAGGCTCCATTTTTCTTTTGGATTCCATTAAGTTTCGGGCAAAGTTTCCATTCTTCGTTTATATCCAGAAGAAATTTCCAAGCTGAAGCATGGCTTGTAAAGGTAGTCAAAGGTCGGATCCCCGATACTACCTTATTGATCTGAAATCTCAGGTACCCTTCCCTATCCGTATAGGAAAAAACACCCCAAGACAGGGCTTTCACTTTTAGTGACCGATTGTATTTTGGCCAAAGTCGCTTTATTTCCAAAGCCTCCAATAACAGGGCCAACAATTCACTCCCTGTAATTTCATAGCTTACATCAAAAATTTCAGATTTCAAATTTAATTTGGGCTTTCCGCTAAAATGACCGTTGAATCTACTCTGAATATTGACAGCTTTACCGACATAAATCACCTTTCCATTGGCATCATGAAAATAATAAACGCCTGTGGATTGAGGAATCTCATTAAATTTTTCCTTGCTGATGTTTGGAGGCAAAGTTAAGGCTTTGTGTTTTCCCTTTACCGCCTGTTCAATATGTCCTTCTTTGTCCTCCTGCAATAACTGTCCAAACAATATGGAAGTTGCCCAGGCATCCCCCATGGCCCTATGCCGGTCATTTACAACAATCCCTCTAGATTCACACAATCGACCCAGGCTGTAACTTTTTAACCCCGGAAACAACTTCCTACTCAACCTGACAGTACAGAGTCTTTTGGGCTTGTACACCATTCCCACTCTTTCAAAAGCCTGCTTCACAAAGCTGTAATCAAATCCTACATTATGCGCCACAAAGACCTTACCTTCCAACAGCTTATAAAGTTTACCTGCTATAGCTGAAAATTTTGGTGCTCCTACCAGCATTTGAGCATCTATACCGGTTAGGCCAGTAATAAAGCCGGGAACAGACATCTCAGGATCCAATAGGGTCTCGAATTGGCCCGTAATTTGCTCTCCATCATGAAAAACCACCGCAATCTCAATGATTCTATTATTTGCAGAAAAGCCTCCGGTAGTTTCAATGTCAACGATTGCGTACATAAATAGGTTTTTGTAAATATAGCATTACCACAAACAAATTTGTTTCCTTAAAATTCTATTTGAATTAAAGGTGTCAAATTTGTAATATTAAATATTTAACTATCGAACGAAGTAAACAATTTCCTTCAGGTCATCTTTTTATTCAAAACTTATCAATAGCTCACAATGATCAAAGAAAAAGCAGATGCTTGGCAAATGGAATTAACTGAAATTTCCTGGCAATATGAAAAGGTTTTGGAAGACTTTGACCTTACTACCTTAAATCTAAAACCGGGTCCCAACCAATGGAGTCCTATGGAAATTTTGCTGCATTTAATTTTAGTTAACACTTCTTATTTCCCTACCTTCGACCAAATTATCCAACAGCAATACAAATCCCCATTCATGGGAAAACTCCCCTTTTATGGCTCAAAAATGGGTGAGATTATCCTTGCTTCCATGAACAAATCTTCTAAAATTAAAACTTTTAATTCATGGAAACCAACGGAAAAATTGCATAACAATGATTTAAAAATAAAGTTTTTTAAGCAACAAGATCAACTGTCCAACTATTTACAAAAATTAGAACCATTTTTGGGAAAAAATATAATGATAAGCTCTCCAGCAAACAAATGGATCGTATACCCTTTAGACATGGCCATTGAGATTATCCTTGCTCATGAAAAAAGGCATTTGTCTCAAATAAAAAACCTACTTAAAAGCAACTAACCGATGAAATCTGAAAAAGAAAAAATGCTCGCAGGAGAATTGTACCTTGCTTCAGACAAAACCCTCAGTGAAGACCGGTTCAAAGCCAGGCAACTGTTAAAGGAGCTTAATCAAACGCTACCCGGAGATAGCAACCACACCAATAATGTGGTCAATAAATTATTTAAACAAGTGGGCAAAGACTTTGGAATTGAACCTCCTTTTTTCTGCGATTACGGATACAACATCAGTATAGGAGATCAGGTATTTATTAATTTCAATTGTGTTATTTTGGACATTAATGCTGTGAATATTGGCGATAGAAGCATGCTGGGGCCGGCTGTTCATATTTATGCAGCCACCCATCCAATTGATGCAAAGACCAGAAGTAGCTTTCTTGAATTTGGAAAACCGGTAACCATTGGCGAAGATGTTTGGATTGGTGGTGGAGCAATTATTTGCCCTGGTGTAAGCATTGGTGATAGGAGCATCATTGCTGCAGGAGCCGTTGTTACGCGAGACGTTCCGCCCGATGTGATCGTAGGTGGCAATCCTGCTAGGGTAATAAAAGACATAGACCAAAAAGAAAAGATGGCTTAATTGGCCATCTTTTTTTCATGATTTTCCTTTATTATTCGTCTAAGAATTTTACCAACATTGGACTTGGGTAATTCATCTACAAAGTATATTTCCTTTGGAACCTTATAACTGGTCAGGCTTTCTCTGGAGAAAGCGATTAAATCTTCAGCATTAAGTGATTTATCATTGGCTATAACGTAGGCAATTACCCTCTCAGTAGACTTGTCATCAGGAATCCCTATGACCCCTACCTCATTGACCATATCATGGGCTGCTAGAGCGTCTTCTACCTCATTGGGGTAAACGTTGAAGCCGGAAACCAATATCATTTCCTTTTTCCTATCGACAATTTTGAAAAAACCATCCTTATCCATCACCGCAATGTCTCCGGTTTTGAACCATTCCCCTAAAAATGTATCTGCTGTCTCATCGGGTCTCTGCCAATAGCCGGGCATAACTTGAGGTCCTTTGACGCACAATTCACCTCGCTCCCCTAGCGGTAAATCATTACCTTCATCGTCTACGATTTTCACCTCCGTATTAGGTAAAGGAATTCCAATGGTCCCCAATCTTTCTGTACCATCTATGGGATTACAAGTAACCACAGGAGCTGTTTCTGTGAGCCCATAGCCTTCTGAAATAGGAATACCGGTTACTTCCTTCCAACGTTTGGCAACATAAGACTGTAAGGCCATGCCTCCGGCAACAGCTATTTTCAATGAACTAAAGTCCAGGGACCTGAAGGATTCCTGATTTAGCAATCCATTGAAAAGCGTATTGACTCCCGTAAACACACTAAAAGGGTGCTTTTTCAGGGTTTTACAAAAGGCCGGCATGTCTCTGGGATTTGTTATCAATACGTTGTGTGCCCCAATTTTCATCATCGCTAAACAATTTACTGTTAAGGCGAAGATATGATATAATGGAAGTGCAGTAATCACGGTTTCTTCTTTTTCAATCAGCTTAGGTTTCATCCATGCTGAAATCTGCTGCATATTGGCTACGATATTGGTATGGCTTAGCATGGCTCCTTTAGAAATACCGGTTGTGCCTCCCGTATATTGCAAAAAGGCCAAATCTTCTCCTTTTATTTGCTGCCTTTCATAGGGTTTGTTTTTCCCTGCTGCCATGGCTTTTTTAAATGTCCAAGCCTCCGGTATAGCATAGGCCGGCACCATTTTCTTTATGTATTTGACCACTAAATTTACTATCGAACCTTTTAATCCTCCTAGAGAATCTCCAATCTGGGTTACTACGATTTTTTTAACCCCAATCTTCTCTTTGATTTTTTCAAGGTTATGTGCAAAATTCGCAACAATGACAATGGCATCTACACCTGCATCCGAAAACTGATGTTCCATTTCTGATGAAGTATACAAAGGGTTGGTATTGACTACAATCAATCCTGCACGAAGGGCACCAAACATGACTATTGGATATTGGAGTAAATTAGGCATTTGAATGCCTATCCTGTCTCCTTTTTTTAATTTAAACTCATGCTGTAAGAAGGAAGCAAAAGTAGCAGACAATTGATCCAATTCATTGAATGAAATGGTTTTATCCATGCATTCATAGGCGATTGCATCTCCATATTTTTTTATACTTTCCTCAAAAAGATCTACAGCACTACTGTATTCCTCCGGATCAATATGCTTTGGAACAGCTTCCGGATAAAATTGAAACCATGGAAAATCCATCATAATTGTTAATTTGAGTGTATTGTTAAGGGCTTTTGTACTAATATATTCAATGTATTTCTTTTATTAAAGGTTTTTCGCATTAAGATTCAATCCATTATTTCTATAGGGCCTCAGATTCAACAAACAATTTTATAGGAAGACAATTTATTTCTCCTTTCTTTTGTTATATCAATAAGGTCATTCAGGTTTTAATCTAAAATTATGCTTAGATTTTTGGCGGGGATCATCACTGCAATTGTCGTTATTTGGTCGTTTCAATATTTCGTTGAAAAATCTAACCAAAAAGATGAAGTACAGCTTAATTCCGCTATATTGGAACAGCAAATTCGTCAAGTAGGGAAGTTAATTGTGACTGAAGGACAATTCTCTCAGGTACTAAGTTATAAGAACACCAAGAAAAATTACTTCGATATTTTTTCAGCAAACAAAAAAGCATTGGTAATTGTGAATGCAAAAGTAACTGTCGCTTATGACTTGAGACAAATAAAAACAGAAATAGACCAAGAGAACAAACAGGTAGTTATTCTATCCCTACCGGACCCTGAAATCAACACTTATCCCGATCTTAAGTACTATGATATTAGCCAGGATTATTTCAATCAGTTTGACGAGGCGGATTATAATAAGATTAAAGGTAGTGTGGATAAAATGATACAGGCCAAGATTGATCAATCAGATCTCAAAGCCAACGCCAAGGAAAGGCTGATCAATGAGCTTTCCAAAATATATATTTTGACCAATTCTCTTGGTTGGAGTTTGCACTACCAAGAGACGACTATAGGATCCGCATCAGATCTGGATAATTTAAAATTTTAAATGCAATTAGTAGCATTTTTTGCTATCGAATGATTCTCAATACCATTAAAAGTAAAACAGGCTTTTAATTAATGTCAAGAATATATTATAGAAACAGTAACCGGACATTTAATGTTATTGTTGATCAGAACCGGTTTCCACTTTTATTGATGAGACATTGCCTGTCATAAATATACCAATCCCATTTTCAATATTTGAATACACTTGAACAGGCTGTGCAAAAGGATCACCATCATTCCAGTCCTGCAATCCATAGGTAGACTGAAAATCATAGTAACTTTTAGATATATTTTTCAATACAAAATGAACTTCTCCACCGTCAACCTCCATTTCCATATAATTTCCTCCTGTAAAAAAATCTATACTCGCTTCTTTTCCATCAAATAACTTATCATCAATTATCAAACCGCCATTCAGGTAAAAATCACTTTCATAGCTGGGATTTTTGGGCTCTAGATAGATCGTTCGGCTATCATAATAATACACCTCATCTCCATTTTGGTCAATATAGTGATCCATACGGTAATAATAGGCTGATATCTCATAGAAATTTTCTCCCTCCGGATCATCAAATATGAGTGAAAAGTCATCCCCTGTCAACCAGGCATCAACATGGGCTTGCCCATTATAAACCAAATCTTTGATTGGAACCTGAACAGGAACAAATTCAGAAGCGCTTACCACAGAATATCCTTCGACAACGGCTTCAACAATGTATTCTTTTCCTCCCTCCACCATATGGTCTAAACTAACGTACTGCCCACTATCCTCATTGTATTCAAGGAAATAAGATTGACCTTCGATGGTTAATTTCACCTCTGCTGTGGTTATGGGTTCAAATTCCCAATCGTTGTCAAGAATATGTCTCGAATAAGTTAGCCTAACCTTCGGAAAAGTATTGTGGGTAAGGGTTGAATTTAAAACTACCTGAGGTTTTTCAAATGGGATGTCAATGTCCACAGTGGTTTCACAGGAGCTCATAAATATTGCCCCTAAAATAAATACATACAGGAAATTTCTTCGATAAGTTAGTATTGTATACATATTCATTTAAAATTTAAACCCGTAAGAAAATGAAGGAATTATAGGGAAGAGACTGTATTGTTTCACCTTTTTATTGCTTTGCTGATCATACCCAATATCCATAAAGAATGGGTTCATTCGGTTGTAAACATTGTATATGCCAAGGGTCCATTTCCGCTCGCCCCATTTTTTGGTTTTCCACCAACTGAAGCTTAGGTCAAGTCTATGGTAGGCCCTGTTTCGGAAGTTGTTTCTACTTTCATAGTATTCTATATCCGGTCGCCATGAACCTCCAAAGCGGGTATCCACCTCGGCACCTTCATACCTTTGGGTGGGCAGTGATACTGCATTCCCTGTACCATACACCCAAACCAATGAAAAGTCTTTATTATCCTTCCAGTCATGGGTAAGGGCTATACTCACATCATGTCTTCTGTCATATTTATATGGAAACCATTCTCCAAAGTTAATCTCGTCAAATCTCCTTTCGGTATTGGAAAGGGTATATCCAACCCAGCCGGAAATTTTACCCACTTTCTTCTGAAGCAATAGCTCAATGCCATAACTTACCCCTTCTCCTACAGCTACTTTATCCTGCCAATCTTCATCCAGATTGAGATAAGTTGCCCCGTCTTTGTATTCAATCAAGCCATCCATGGTTTTGTAATAGGCTTCTGCGCTGAATTCAAACCCATTAAAGTTTTTAACCCCTCCTAAGGCTACTTGCATCGCTTTTTGAGGGCCTATATTGGCAGTAGCCGGCACCCAGAGATCAGTAGGCAACCCCAAACCTGCATTGGTTAACAAGTGGATAAATTGAGCCATGGTTACATAAGATGCCTTGATAGAGGTGCTTTCATTCACCAAGTACCTGGCAGATATCCGTGGCTGAAGTGAATTATAATGTTGGTTATCTGTGGTAAATCCTGAATAATGAAGACCTAAGTTGGCTTTTAAGCGATTGCTGATATTGAAATCATCTTCAGCATATACCGAATACTCAGTGGAGTTCAGCTCATCTGCACCTAATTGAAGATCATTGTCACCAGTACTGCTTTTACTTGCATAAACACCGGGGGAGAACTTATGGAAAATGACATTGGTCCCAAATCTAAAATAATGATCCGGATTGGGAATAAATTCAAAGTCTGCCCTTCCTGCCCAATCTCTGATACCGGAGAAATACCGAATAAACATTGGTTTCGGTGGTACCTAAACCGGTAATTGTCTCCTCATAATTGCTAAATAAATCAAAATTATAACGACTATAGGTAAAGGTATAGTTACTGAAGAGGCGGCTATTGATCACATTATTCCACCTAAGGGCGGAAATAAAATTGCCCCATTTCAAGCCAAATTCTTCATCATAATCTGTCCTTTCATTGTCATTGACATAAAAGTTTTTATACTTGGAATAGGCCTTGTCATCCCCAGAATATACACTCAGGTACAACCTGTTTTTATCATTTATGATATGGTTAACC
This sequence comes from uncultured Cyclobacterium sp., assembly GCF_963976465.1. Taxonomy (NCBI): domain Bacteria; kingdom Pseudomonadati; phylum Bacteroidota; class Cytophagia; order Cytophagales; family Cyclobacteriaceae; genus Cyclobacterium; species uncultured Cyclobacterium sp. The sequence continues at coordinate 11,018 of NZ_CAXBOC010000099.1, forward strand.
TTGCCATTCAGGTCATAAAAATAATAGCCGATATTTTCATCTCCTTCAGTAGCAGCTTTGATAATCGGCTGGGCCAAAATATCCAAGTAAGTTCGTCTGGCAGATAGAATAAAAGATGTTTTGTCCTTTTTAATCGGCCCTTCAAAGGTTACTTTTGAAGCAATAAGTCCTATGGAGCCTTCTCCTTTAAACTCCTGCATATTGCCTTCCTTCATACTGATATCGATCACAGAGGAAAGACGACCACCGTACCTAGAGGGGAAGCCTCCTTTTATAAGCTCTACATTGTTGATGGCATCTGCATTGAACACAGAAAAGAAACCAAACAAATGGGAGGCGTTATAAACCGGTACACCATCCAACAAAATTAAATTTTGGTCAGGTCCACCTCCCCTAACATATAAGCCACTCCCGCCTTCGGTTCCTGATTGGACGCCGGGAAGCAATTGCAATACCTTAAAAACGTCTACTTCCCCCATTAAGGCGGGCAATTCTTTGATTTGCTCGATGGGTACATTTACGGAACTCATCCTAGTGATCTCTTGAATTTGGTCCATATCAGATGCTGAGACTACCACTTCTTCAAGCGCCCCATCCGGCAAAAGCGTTACATTAATTACGGTATCTTTTTTTGCCTGGAATTGAATATGCTTGGCTTGGAAACCAACAAAACTAAAGTACAGGTCTAAACTATCTCCGGTAGTGGTGTAACTATAAAATCCAAACTGATTGGCCACTGTCCCCTTTTGAGAAACCTTGTCATAAATATTCGCTCCGATGAGGTTTTCACCTGTACCCTCTTCCTTAACGGTGCCACTTATGGTGATTTTCTGAGAAAACACTTGAAAAGCAAAAAGTATGAATAAAACGCAAAATGTAAGGAATCTCATTTTTTATATAAATAAGTACAATACCAAAAATAATTTGGCAAATATAATTGAAACCAATGACTTGCCAACCGCTATAGGAAATATTAAAGTAAACATAATGGTTGTATACCTCTTCTTTTATAAATTAAATAAAAATTCTTTTCGGAAACTTTATTTATTTACCCTATTAGAATTTAAGAAATTTTTCAGTAAAGGTTTCATTCCAATAAATAGGACCGGCCTTATCACAAGACGTAAAATCAATGCATTATGCTACACTATTTAATCGTAAATATTAGAATCAGAATTCATATTTCCGGACCCTGAGCAGAAGGGGTAGGTATCTCGGATTCGTTACCCTAAGGCTTCGACTCCGCTCAGCCACCGGTAGACAGATAACGCATGTTAAGACCTATCGGGAATATTGGGATTGAACTCTCCCTTTTTTTCCTTGTCTTGGGGGATTTTGAGCTTTCAGCACTACAGTGACTTTTGCTGAACGAGGAATAGCGCATCTTTGAAAAACACAAGAGTCGAATGCGAAATGGCCAAAGTCTTTCCTTGTTTACCCTCTTCTCAAAAAGGCTTCACAATAAGGATCCGAAAAACAATAATAATTGTTTTAAAACGACCAATTGTTCTAAAAAAATCAGACCTGAAGGGTCTGAACTATAATAGTCGTGGGTTGCAACCCACGGGAATAAAAGATACCTCCTCCCTCAACACTGAAGGTGTTGAACAATTGCTAGTTATCCCTGATGGGAGAAAAAGTGAAAGTAGGAAAAGGTATCTCGGATTCGTTACCCTATGGCTTAAACTCCGCTCAGCCACCGGCATTCGGATAATCCATGTGAAAACATATCGGTTTTATTGGGATTGAAAAATCCCCAATATGATTCCTTTTTTCAATAGCCCTTAACTTTAACTGGGGGATGATGAATTACTCGTCTTCGTGGGTTTAGCCAAATCTTATTGTTAAGGCGTTTCCCTACAAATTTTGGGATTGGGGCAGTTTGTGTTTTTTTGTTGAAAGTTGAAAACTTTCGGCATTTTAGGTCTAAGTTATACTTTGCTAAACTTTGACCAGATGGGTCATTTTTTCTCAAAACCCCAGACCTGAAGGGTCTGAACTATAATAGCCGTGGGTGACAACCCCATAGCCGTCAGGCTAAGTGTTTAAACGTCTGATTTTGAGAAAGTTTATCTT
>NZ_CAXBOC010000100.1:0-12922 GCF_963976465.1 uncultured Cyclobacterium sp.
CTGCTTTCCATACTGCAATTTCCTTTTTTACCTTGTTCTTCTGATTTCTTGAATCTGTCTTTATGACCGCACCACCAGCAGTAACAATTTCACTCTCGTCTGAAATATTGAAAATTTGTTGAAAGTAACTCTCAAACTGTCCGTCAATCTCTTTTTCGAGTTGCTTATTGGGTAAGTATTCTAGTTTTGTTTCCACATGCTTACTTTTTTGTTTTTCAGGATGTTTAAGGGGCGACTTTAAAATCTGACTCAATAGCAAATTGAGATTCTCTTTATATTTTTTACCTTCTCTTAAATCAGCGTAGCCGTATGTTTGTAAAAAGAGCGGTACTGAGCTTTTCTTATCTCCATTGCGTAGCACTGGAATATATTTCTCGTTTTCATGACGATTATAAAGCTTGTCGTTAATGATATTATATTCATAACCTACACCCCCTACTCTTTTGTCTGCTTTTTCCTGATATGGTGGAGTTAATATCATCAAAACCACATCAGATCGTATAATCATGGTCTCCATAAATAATGGAATATTACCCCCAAATTTCAGATGTGTCTGGTCGATTAGTGGATTGCCTCCTGCTGACCGGATTGCTTTTGCTAAATCAATAACCCAGCGTTTGTGATCTTCATCATCCCATGAATATGAAATGAAAACATTGATCTTATCTTCAGAGAATCCCATATCCTTCATATCACAAGTCACCACTGCAAGCCTTGTCCAAAAGACTAGACTTCATTTTTTCCAAATTTTTAAGGTTCAACTCAGTTTCTTTCATCAAAATCTTAAATCGTGAATTAAATAATCTTACTTTCTCATTAATCTTTTCCTGATCAACAACTTTTACGGGGAATTTTATCATAGTAGCTTTTAACATTGATGAATTTACCCCGGCCTGTCCTATCCATTTTTTACATATTCTAAGAAAATATCCTTGTTGATGAAGGTTAAGTAAATAATTGACTAAATATTCAGGATTAATTATTTCCTCTTTTACCCTTATTCTCGTTAGGTGATTACTGAAACCATAATTATAGTCCTTGTCAACTAATACCGATTTCCCAACTAATTCCTTACTATTCGTATTATTAAACAGAATATCATTTTTCCTCAGGCTACTCTTTTTTTGATCTACTTTTTTAGGGTTAATTCTTATCATTAATGAGAAATTAAGTTCACCTGTGAGATCAATATTATGAGTTCTCAAGTGGACATGACCGTCTGCTTTTTCATTACTTTTATTGCAAGCAAACCCAGAGACCATTTCGGATATTAAATTTCCTATTTTGTCCTCCACAATATTTGAGTAATTATTTATTTCATTTTCGAATCCATTGAATAGATGTTCAATCTCACTTATTCCACTTACAATATGTTCATTACTCTTTTTGATAAGTTCTAGTATTTCTACAGGATCTTTATGTTCATTATTATTTGCCTTATTTGGGTTTTGTGCAGAGAGATCGAAATTTTTAATTTCATTAACTTCAACAGTCCAATTATCAATTCCTTGATTTCGCTCATTTGGGTTTTTGTAAAGTCTAATAAATTCCTTCATATGCTCAATTAACAATGGCTTGTTTTTAGTTAATTGATGAGGTGGTTCAACTTCATAATACCATATTTCGGATGTTGCACCTTTTCTATCGAAGAAAACCACGTTTGTTTTTACACCACTATATGGCAGAAAGACTCCACTTGGAAGACTTAGTATGGTATGCAGATTGAAATGTTGCAATAGATCTTCCTTTACCTTTGCGTAGGCTGCATTGGTTTGAAATAGCACTCCTTCTGGAACCACTATTGCTGCTTTTCCATTGAGCTTAAGCATCTTCATGAAATGTTGCAGAAATAAAAGTTCCGTAGCACTAGTTTTGATTGGAAAATTTTGCTGAACCTGACTTTTTTCTTTTCCTCCAAATGGAGGATTAGCTAGAATAATATCATGTCGATCCTTCTCTTGAATGTCTCTAATATTTGCGGTTAAAGTATTTTCTTTGAATACATTAGGACTTTCGATTCCATGAAGGATCATGTTCATCATACCCATTACATAGCCAAGTGAAGTCTTTTCGTATCCGTAAAATGTGTCTTCTTGGATGGTTTTGAGTTGGGTTGTATTGTAGTTTTTTAGCTTGCCTTTTTGCATCAGGAAATCAAACCCTTCAACTAAGAATCCTGCGCTTCCAACTGCTCCGTCATAAATACTTTGCCCCACTTGTGGTTCTACCACATCAACCATGGTTTTGATAATAGCTCTTGGTGTATAGAATTCTCCTGAGTTGCCACCATCGCTCCCCATCCCTTTCAATAGGCTTTCATATACTTGAGAAAGCTCAAATAATTCATCTTGACTCTGAAAATCAAGACTATCAACTATGTCAAGGACTTCTCTAAGTGTGTGACCACTTGCTATTTTGTTTTCCAACCAATCGAATATGGCTCCTATTTTGTATTTCGCTGATTTAGGATCATGAATTCCAGACTTAGTAAAATCTTTGAGATATGGAAATAGATCATTATTTACGAATTCATTGAGGTCGGTACCGGTCATGGCTCTTTTCTTATCCAATTTACCGTCCGAATCTTTTGGGCAAGCCCATTGCGACCATCTGAATTGAGGAGAAATTATGAATTCATATTTCTGATTATTCAATTCAGCAGAATCGTATTTATTCTCTTCATAGTCATCAAAAAACTTCAGGAACAATACCCAGCTAATTTGCTCGGTATAGCCCATAGCTCCGTTGATCCCGTCATCACGTCTGAGGATATCGGTTATACGATTAATCTTATTTTGTATCTCTTTTATACTCATAGGTTATTGCTAAAGAAGTTGTAAAGGTTGGTGATGTCTTCTGAAATTTCAGAAGCTGGGATTTCATCGATAATTGTTTTGAGTTTATTAAAGTCAACTCCTCGCTGAGTTGTCGAAATGCCAGTAATATTATCCTTTAGATAAAGTGGTTGTAATGCAGTTTTCACATCCAATCTTCTAACATTTTCATTATCATTGGAATTATTGACAGCCAATTGATCATTCGGAGGTAACAAGTTCTGAATCGGTTGTAAAGCCGTATGGTTTGTTAACATCGTATGACTTAATAAATAGTTTTCAATCTCTCGTCTTTTCCAGCTTAACAAGAATGCCATTCTATTTCCCCCTTGCCCTGGAATCGGAATCCTATTTTGTCTGTTGGGAGCTCTATTGACCAACCCAGAATTGCCAATATCGGCTATCGGTAGATTGTCTCTATCGCAAAGGAGAAAAATTTTATGTGTGTCTGGTTGTGTGTTTTGCTTCTTAAAATCTTCAACCCAATTAACTTTAGCCCCTCCAAATTCTTGTGAAGTTTGATCCCAATTTGATGGACACTTGATATAGTGAATTCTGTCGAAAACAGTAGGATCAAAATTCGGTACTTTAATGCGACTGAGTTCTTTGAAAATAAACCAATCGAAGTAGTCTTCAACAAGTGCTATATACCTCACTTTCCCTGCCACCTGCATCTTATAATCCAATCCAGATGCCAATGATTCAAGGCGTTTAAGTATAGTGTCAGCAAGCAATGTTGGAACTACCTGACCGTTTTCAACTAGTTTGATATTATTAAAATCATTTAGAATAATCGAATCAGCAGAATGAGTTGTTGTTATGATTTTTCCCGAAATGTTTTCAAAACAACTCCAAAGCTTTTGTACGTTTTGATAGTAAAGATGCGAATCAACTTCATCGAACAGGAAAATTGTATCAGAATCATCAAACAAATCAAGGAGTGAGAAAATGGACAGTAGTTGGTATTCACCATCACTTAAATCGTTTAGCTCGATTCTTCCAAAAAACAGTTTTGCTTCTTTTCTGAAAATGAAGTCATCTTTTGATGAACTCCACGCTAAAAAAGAGAATATCTTATTGATGTCATTTCCAAGAATATTGAGCAAATCTTTTGCATTAATTCTTCTTTCATCTTTAATTATCGAATCATCAAATTCATAATTACTTGAATAGACAGCCTCTGCAACTTTTGTTAGGTAATCATGAAAAAATGTTCTTCGCACTGATAAAAAACTAGGATCAGTTGCTTCCCTTGCTAATGCATTTTGGATTCTTTTTATGTAGTAATACCTAACTCTGAAAGGGAACTTAATATAAGTTGATGTATCAATGCCGTTTGCATCATGACTAATAAGGTTCTTTGTATTTAAAAACTCAGCAACCTTACCTCTAGGTTTTAAAGCACATGCCGCAAATACTAGAAAACGTACCCAAGAAGAATCAAAAAAGAATGCATTTATTGCATTGTCAATTCGGGTTTCATCATTTGGGTTCTTAACAACAAATCTTTTTCTAGATTTAACGCTCTTGTTGAATTGACTACTATAGCACTCATTAAAACCAGAGGTGAATGAAATTACTCTTGTTGTAGACGCCTGATCATCAAGATACTTTTGAAATATACTTTCTAGTAAAGCAGACTTTCCAGATCCATTTTGCCCAACAAAAGTCAAAACAGTATTATCAACTTGAATTGTTTGCCTTCGATTGTGAATTTTATTTCTTGGGATTGTAATATCCATAACTAGCTGGCCTCATAAATTTGTTCTTGAAGCATATAGTAGGCTTCTTTTAATTTTCTTAAATCTCCAAACGCAATTTTCGCATCTTTCGGAGTACCTAGTTTGAGTTTCACTAAATCACCCAGTTTGTCTTGCGAAAGCTCTTCTGAGCCGTATCTTTCATAATGGTCTAATATGAATTCAAGAAATTCTTTTGCTTTTAAGTCAGAGTAGATAGAGAGTTTTTGAGATTGACCTTTTACGTTAATGACTCTCTCTTTTCGAGTTTTAATCCCCGCACTAAATGATATATGAGCCAAGACATCAAATATGTCAACTGCTGGTGAAGCTACCATCAGCCTAAGAGCTTCTAATTGCTCTTTATCAAAACCAAGCTGCCCTAATTTTTCAAGTAAAGCTGATCTTGTTTCAGGGTTTGCCCAAGCTATCCGAAGCTGCTTTTCATCCTTGAAAAGTGAAGGAAGATTACCTACCAACTTTTCTAGAAATTCACGGACAGTCAGTGGCCTACCATTCTCATCGATATACCTCATATCAACATTAGTGACTTTTAGGCTATGGCCATTACTTAGCTTTATTGCTAGTTTTTCCTCAGGTTCATTCACTTCACCACCTGACTCGACAGGTTTCTTGTAAGGTTTACTTTTCTTTTTCTCCCTTGAACTCCCTTCAGTAGTATCTATCTCCTCTTCAGGCGGCCCATCCCAATCCTTATCATAAAAGGCATTAGTAGCACCGGTGAAATCGATTATTGTAAAAAAGTCTTTACCATCAAAAAGCCTTGTCCCTCTCCCTATTATTTGCTTGAATTCAACATGTGAATTGATTGTCCGTACGATTACGATATTTCTCACATTTCTAGCGTCAACCCCAGTAGTAAGCATTTGGGATGATGTAAGTATCGCTGGAATGTCCTTATCATTATTTTGAAAATCTTCGAGATACCCAATTCCTATTGAACCTTCATCGGACGTTACTCGAACACAATACTTTGGATCTCTAATTTCCTTATGATTGTTGATCATATCTCGCATGGTCAAGGCATGCTCCTGATTGACGCAGAATACAATGGTTTTGTCCATTGGCTGGATGTGATTTAAAATAGCTCGTACGATTAAATCTGTTCTTTGATCAACGGTTATGATTCGCTCAAAATCTTTAATCTCATACCGTCCTTTTGTAACCACTCCTTTGATAACCTCATTGTCATTAGTATGGATGTATTCATCAATGTTGGTAGTAATTCGCTTGACCTTATAAGGTGTTAGAAAACCATCAGCAATTCCATCTCGTAATGAATATTCGTAAATGGGTTTTCCGAAATATTTGTAAGTGTCTACATTATCCTCACGTTTTGGGGTAGCTGTTAAACCAAGATGCACAGCTGGTTTAAAATGATCTAATATCTGACGCCATGAACCTTCGTCGTTTGCGCTTCCTCTGTGACATTCATCAATTATTACTATGTCAAAAAAATCACTAGGATATTGTCGATAATACCCACCAATGTTCTCTTGGTCTTGGTTTTCTCTATCGGCAATAGCCTGATATATGGCAAAGAATATGTAAGCGTTTGTTGGTACTTCACCATTCCTTTTTCTTACTTCCTCTCCATTGATTTTTATTAAATCATTTTCATATGGATTGAAAGTGTTTATGGCTTGATCCGCTAGGATATTCCTATCAGCCAAAAACAAAATTCTCGGTCGTCTATTTTCTCTATCTATGTTCCACTTTCCTTCCAAAAGCTTGTGAACAATTTGAAATGATATAAATGTCTTTCCTGTTCCAGTGGCAAGGGTCAGAAGCATTCTATTCTGCCCATCGGCCAGATTTTCCATTACCTTATTAACCGCAATTTCCTGATAGTATCTTGGTCTAAAAGCCCCAGTTAGATAGAAAGGTATTTCTAAAAGCTTCTTCTTTGTTTCATTCTGTGCTCTATAATTGAGATCATATAAAGCGTCTGGAGCTAGGAAGTCGTCAACATATTGTCCTTTCCCTTCTCTTAGATCAAATTGATATATCCGTTCGCCATTGCTCGAATAGATAATATTGATCTTTAGTTTTTCGGCATAATCTATCGCTTGCTGTAAGCCTTCAGTTGGATGTTTATCGTTTCTTTTTGCCTCAATTAAAGCAAGATTGGTTCCGTTATAACGTAGTAGATAATCGACAAATAATCGTTTACCCCTTTTGTCCCCTAAAAGTTTACGTCCATCCGTAAAGTAATACTCACGTACAATTGCCGCTTCGTCCCATCCTACTTTTTTAAGGTTTGGGTCTATGTATTTTGCTCGAGTATCAGATTCAGATAAATGTTTAGCCATCTTTCTTATCAGCTAATAAATCCTTTGCATCAACATTCAATATTTCCGCAATACGATATAAATCTTCTATACTCGGCTGCCTTCTGTTTTGAGCATAACTATTTACCATGTTATAGCTCTTTTCCAGCTTTTCAGCTAACCAAGTTTGCTTAATACCCTTCTCTTCTAAAACTGCTTTTATGCGGTTCATCTACTTTTGAAGTTAAAAGAAGTCGAATATAACGAAATGAATGATAATTATCTCATGAAGTGAGATATAAATAAGATATATTGATTAATGAAGAGCCAGCACAAATTTCACACACATTTGGCATCCGCTCATAGCCACCCACAAACCAAGGATGCCAAAAGGGTGCTCCATCCCACCCGATAAAAAAACTCTTTTCTTCCCTCCCTTTAAAAGAGAAAATTATTCCCAACGCAGATCCCAAAGCTTACATTAACATAACGCAGGCCATTATATAACACCTAAAATTTTTTACGATCAAACGCATAGCGGATGATTAACATAACCTCAGTTCTATAATGCAGTTATAGAATATCAGAAGTAATGTTAAGGCAAATCAAGGGTTCAATTAACCAAATTTTTTTTCCTCAATTAAGACCTTGAAGTTTCAGGACTCATACAAAGTCCAAAAAATTAAAACAGCCACGCAAGAATTATTAACACTAAAATCCCTACGCAGCTTTCAAAGGTTCATTGAGTGATTATCGAGTATTTTCTGCTCTTTTTAAAACATGCTTTACCAGGCTAATTCCCCCGCCCACAGCCATTCCTGTGCTGATCCAAAATGTAAGCTGGCTATTCATATCTACTTTTAGGATGCCAAGCATTGTGATGCCTATGCTTAAACCTATGGCGATACCGATAGCGGTTCCTATGGCTACTCCTATTGTTGTTCCGATTTGTATATTTCTGTCTGTTGTCATGGTATTACTATTTTATTGTAAGCCTCTACTTCTAAAATTTCATGCCTATGTAGATATTGGGTTCAAAGAGGAAATAATTTCTCCATTTATCATCCAGGGCTTTAAAATCTTCCGGTGTATTGGTGTCCAATACCCAAAACTGAGAATGAACCTGAGGTTCTATAAAGAAACGTTTGCTTTTACCAAATCCAATATGGTAGCCAAGGTGAAAGGAATTGTACAGCTTAAAGCCATTGTCAATTTTTTCATTGTTCTCATCCAGATAGGTTTTGAACTGAGGCAAAACTTCTACTGTGGCAAACAGTCCTTTCCATAACATGCGCTGATAGCTAAACCCTATGCCGGTTTCTCGCACATGTCCGGGATAAAATTCGCTTCCGGAATCTACCTTGTCCAAAAGCCCATCCCACCACAATATGCCCATGGGTTGAAACAATCTCCAGCTGGCTAGCTTAAGGCCAATGATGTTTTTATTGTCTAAGTTACGCTTGACATGAAGTTCAATATGCTGTGTATGGGTTTGATCGGTCCAGGAATCCTGTACCAATTGTGGTAAAATAATTCCAGGAAGACTAACTCGATATTTATACTTTACAGCGGAACCGATGGCTTTCTCATTGTTGGTTTGAGCAAAGCCGGAAAAAATTTGAAAACAGAAAACGAGAATAAGTAACTTTTTCATGATTAAGATGTTTAATTTATTAAATAAGTTTCTTTGTGATTATCAGTGGACATTTGTTCCTATTGACAGTTCAAATTTGAGAAAGAATACAAGGTCAATCGTCCTGATATGAAATTCTGGACCCTTTGGTGTATTTCAGTACTTTTCAAATTTTGTTTTGATCCGGACCCTATCCAATGGCAAACAATGCCGTGATTATGATGATATCCTGTAAAAAATGGATTAGCCAGGCCCAAAATATGCCTTTGGTTTCAAGTATGGACTTGGCCAAAAACCAACCTAGAAATCCCGAGACAATGGCTCCTGTAAAACCTCCAGGGGTTCCAAAATAGTGCACCGAACCAAATAGCAATCCTGAGACAATGGCGATTTTTCCATCATCGTAGACTCCTTTTAAGGCGACAATTACCCCAATTCTACAGATGCTTTCTTCCACAAATGAATTCACCAAGGCTACCAATACGGCCAAAGGAAGTACTTCTGCTAATTTTGCTAGTGAGGGCTTTGACTCCTCCCCGAAAAGCTGCAAATAAATCACAATCCCAGTTACCAAGGAAATAATAAGGGCCCATTCAATGCCAGCTTTTTTCCAGGTTTCATTTGGCTTTGGTTTGATTCCTAGATAAGGGGCCGGTAGGAATCTTCTATTTGAATCTCCCTTTTGGAAATAGGTTTTGAATACCTCTTTCCTTGAGTAGCTAAAGACCATCAGCATCACCGCAGCTAACAGCAGTGTCACCAATTGATAGCTTAGCTGCTGGTTGATAATCGGGGAAAATTGTTCCGATAATTTAATCCCTCGAAGATGAAAAGCAATGCTTGGTAAGGCCATAGTGGCCAAGATGGTTTGAAGCAATAACCAATAGTTTTTTGCGGATTTCATAGATCTTAGGTGTTAATTTCACGAATAGTCCTTAGGTATTGAGGGTGTTAGCGCTTTTTGCATTCCATTAAAACTTTTACCATCAACATTACCGCATCCTTTGATCCCTCCAATTGATTGAGTGTACCCACCAAATACATATCCAGATCCGGACAATAATACATCGAAGTACCATTCATTCCTGAGTGCCCGATGACTTCCCAATTGGGTAAGATGGGAAAGAGTTGTTTAAAAGAGATTTTCCGTAAACCATAGCCATAGGACATGCCTTTGGTTTCCCTGACCCACTTTTGCATCTCTTTAAAGGTTTCGGCCGAGAACAAATCTCCTTCCCTTAGGGCGATTTGAAAACGGATCAAATCATTGCCTGTAGAAACAATGGCACCACCGGCCCAATCTGCACTTAGACTTTTAATCGTGCTAATTTCGTGTGTGCCGGCATACATTTCAGCCATCTGAGCGGTAGGTTGAATGGGTTTAGACCTTAAGTTGAGGTAGGTATGATCCATCTTAAGAGGTGTAAATATATGCTTAAGGAAAAAATCGTGAAGCTCCATTTCACCAATGTTTTCAATGATCAAACCCAATAAAACATATTCCGTATCGGTGTAATAATAGTCAGTGCCCGGAGCAAAAGTAGGTTTGAAATGATCCTTTGAAAAGGCAATTAATTCTTCCGGTTCCCAAAATCGGTTGGATTCAGTTACTATTAAATCAAGCATTCCCGGTGAATCATCAAGTGGTTCTCCCAAATAATCGGGAATCCCGGAGGTATGCTGCAATAAATGCGAAACCCTGATCGAATCTCCATAATCCACCCCATCGAGAATATGCAATCCATCCATTAGCTCAGGAAATAAATATTTCGCTATTGGATCTTCGAAATTGATTTTCCCTTGATCCACCAGCATCCCAATAGCAGTTGCCGTAAAGGTCTTGCCAATGCTGGCAGTATAAAAAGGGTTTTGGATGCTCACTTCCCTCCCATCCTTGAATGCTCCTTTGGCCACATGCCATTCGAAATTATCGGAGGGAGAAAAAAGGGACAGGAATACATTGTGTACATTTTCCTTTTTCAATTCCTTTTCCAATAATCGATCAATCCTTTGAATTACCTTGTCCTGATTTTCTTGTGCAAGCAAGGCAATGGTACTTGTCATGCAAATAAGTAATGTCGCTAACTTTTTCATTTTCTTTTGATTTTGTACCCTACAAAGGTCTTTTCAACTGCGGGGAATATCGTCCTAAATATCTCTTCCGGTGAGATCTCGGACTTCTTCAGCCTTAATAATTGAAAATAATTACTAAAATCCTTGTTAAGGGCTCTCACATTCTTTTTTGACATCATTGAAGCCCTGAAATAGTCCTAAATTTCATAAGCCGGTCCCATTATACATTCTGAGACGATCGCTATACCCTTGCCCGCTAATTTTGGATCATCTTAAAATTTAAAAACAAAATATAATGACAACGCTATTGGGAAAATTTAAAGTAATGTTGGCCATGGCCTTTTTAATAAGTTTAGCTTCCTGTATTGAGGAGGATGGCAACCCTCCTACGGATGCTAACACGGGATATGATTCTGCGGAAGCCTATTTGGAAGAAATAGGGTTTACAGGAAGTGTATTGATCAGCAAAGGAGGTGAATATTTATTGAAAAAGGGGTTTGGCATGGCTGATCAAGCCAATAATATCCCAAATGATCCCGGGCTTATCTATCGCATCGGCTCAATTACCAAATCCTTTACCGCCGCAGCGGTGGTCAAGCTCAAAAGAGAGGGATATATCAATAGTTTGGATCAACCTTTAAGTGATTTTGCACCGGATTTCCCTTATGGAGACCAAATTACCATCCACCATTTGATGAATCATCAGTCCGGTATACCTGATTATGTGGGGCCGATTGAAGACTATGCTGAGGAAAACAATTACCACTTTGATACCGAGGAAATTTTTGATATCATCCTCGAGTCCATTGAAGAGGATGGCTTGGACTTTTCCCCAGGAGAATTCTTCGCTTACTCCAACTCCAACTATTTGATTCTGGGCCTACTTATAGAAGAACTTACCGACCTGTCTTACCAGGAGTATTTGAACCAAAATATTTATGCACCGCTTAACTTAAACCATACGGGCAAAGGTCCTGATACCATAAGCGGAGAAGAGAGGGCCAAAGGCTATGACAATGGGCAGGAAGTAGGTCCTTATCAAATGCAGATTGCCTACAGTGCCGGTGAGATAGAAAGCAATATTGAAGACCTTGAAAAATGGGGAAAAGCACTGCTTTCCGATTTTTTCACTGAAAGTGAAAAGGAATTGGTTTTTGCTGCCCCGCTGGCGCAAAACGACATCAATGTACCCGGAGCCGGATTTTTTACCCTTAAAATCAATGATCAGGTCATCTACCACCATGGAGGAGATATCGACGGGTTTACCAGTCTTTTGGTATTGATACCGGAGTCAGAAGGATTGATCATCCTGCTCAGCAATGAACAAGATAAAAGCGAAGAGCGCTACCAAATCATGGAAGCCATTATCAAAAATGAATTTTAACCTGCAGGATGTATTAGGATTTCCTGAAAAAATTAAAATTAAAGAGGTTACTCTAAGTAACCTCTTTAATTTTATTCCAAAAACAAATTCTCGTTGACCTCATTATGGTTTTTTAAGTTAACCCGATGAAAATCAAAAAAGCCCTTGTTTCCTCCAAACAACGCTAAAACTTCGGCTTTATCCAATTTCGTATTCTTCTCCATTTCGCAATATGTATGGTAAGAAGAATATGGATATTTTTCCTCATAGCTTTGTTTCCAGGTTAAAAGGTCCTAAACTTTCCAATATCATAGTCATTAAAGCATCACTATCTAGAGTAGTGCGGGGGTCTGCCAGAGAACGAGGCGGCGACCGGCCTTGCGGACAGGAGTTTTCTGCTGGCTTGATTTTTCTTTGCTTCGTTTCTTTTTAGCAAGTCTTCCCTGAACACCTAAGTGAATCAGGGCCTGCCCTGAAGCCGAGTAACTCAGGGGAAAAGAAAGGAAGCCGCTAAAGCTACCTCTATTGATCAGAACTTAAAGCTTATTATTTACTAATTCTTTACAAATGCCTGGTTGTAAAGCGGTGAGCGGGTTGAAGCGGATATTTTTTATTTTAACTTCATTACTTTTTTGCTACAGTTCAAAAAAGTAATCAAAAAAAACCGCCGCTGTGCATTTTTTGGCTAAAATCCGGCCTCCGCCCGCACATAGGCAAACTCCTCAGGGCAAAATAAATTCGTGTAATTTAAGTATGCTTTTAGGCCCTTCGTCAAACATACCTATGCCTTTGCCAACGCGCTGCCCGAATTTCTTAACGCCAAAACCTGCAAGGCGGAAAGTTATGTGGAAATTAATAGAAATTACAATATAGGTATACCCTTAAACATTCGTACACTTTCCAGTACCAGGATTATTAAAGCATCACTATTGCAAAGTGAATCAGGGCCTGCCCTGAAGCCGAGTAACTCAGGGGAAAAGAAAGGAAGC
>NZ_CAXBOC010000101.1:0-12861 GCF_963976465.1 uncultured Cyclobacterium sp.
TTGTTGGAATAAACCGTTACCCCTTGACCTGAATAATACCCCTTGCCATGGGCTCCTTTAAGGAGGCTTCCTGCAGGGTTGGCATCAGTGTCATTCTTTTTTTTGTTGGTTACATTTCCATCTTCATAGAACTGTTTAACAGAAAGGTCATGCACATCCACCTCATAGAAGCCTTCTTCCATACTGGCATAGTAGATTTTATTGGCCGGGTCTGTCAGGTGTCTGGCATTCCCGGTATGCCTACCCGGCATAGCTGTATAGGGTATGGTCCTTACTTCTCCATTTTTCCCTATTGCATACGGGCCTATAAACAATTGCTCCGTTTCTTTGTGAATCATACGATTGGCCGGAGTGCCGCCTATACTCTCAGGCCGGATGTTCATATTCAGGTTTTGATCTATCTCATAAAGTTTATCCGAGGAGCCAAATGGCAAATGAGGCCCATAGGTGATTACCCAAAGCTTATCCGCCCAAGGAACCACAGCCCCTGTTCCACATTCCCCTTCATTGTTATAATAAGCTAAATGTGGATAAATACCACTTATGGATCGATGTTTATCGGCGCTTTCGGCTTCTTCTTGTTGACAAGCCGAAGTAGCCAATATTATTAGCGATAATAAATACAGAAATCTATTTTTTTTCATTTCAACTATTTTGATTCTGAAGTTAAATTACTTTTTTAACACCTTATTTATATGTGCTTCGATAAGCTCTTTGGCTGCAACTACTGTTGCTTGAATACCCGGTGAACCGATCAGGTTATTTTCTTCCAATGGGTCTTTTTTTTGATCATAAAACTCTTGAAAAATAACTGTTTCCAAGCTACTATTTTCAAAGGTTTCAATATAACGAAAATCTTTGTTGATTACTGTTAAATTCGGCAAAGCTCCGCCATAAGTACCTAACCCCTCGTATACAAAAGATTTCCTCCAATCTACAGGTGCTTTCTTTAAAAGTGGAAATAGGCTTTCACCGTGTAAATTTTCCGGTACCTGAATGCCTGCCAATTCCATTATAGTTGGAGCAATATCAATATTGACTACCAAATGATCTAAATCCGTTGGTTTTAAATCAGGGCCAATTACAAAAAGGGGAACTTGAGTGGATGGTTGATAGGGCAATACTTTACTTGTAAAGCCATGTTCACCTAACATCCAACCATTGTCACTCATAAAAAACACATAGGTATTCTCATTCAAACCAAGCTCTTCTATTGTTTTAAACAGCAAGCTGAGATAATCATCCATTTCTGTAATTACTGAATAATAATCCAAGGTATGTTTTTGGATAGCCAGGCTATCCGGATACCCATATGCTTTTGCTTGGCTACGGTTTCTTACAGATTTAAGGTATTCCGGCTTTCCTGAAAGATCATCTAGGCGGCTTTTGGCAACAGGCATTTCCGAAACCCGGTATTTTCTTTTGGTCTCCTTTCGGGCATCCCAAATTAAATCTCCATTCATATGTGGCAATTGGGTATTGTGGAAAAGGAAAAATGGCGTTTCTTTTTTAGCTGCATGCTTAATAAAATCCACTGCCCGTTCAGCACAATAAAGGTCGCAGTGTCTCTCTACCTTCTTTATTTCACCCTCATCATTTATGGTTCTGCCATAATAGGTGCCATTGCCTTTAAAGAAAACAGAAAAATCAAACCCCAAGGTTTTAGGCTCTTTTCCAAGATGCCATTTACCCGACATTCCTGTATGGTACCCTGCTTCTCTCAAATATTCGGCGACCGTTAATTCTCCCTCATTTAAATCACTCCCAAGCTCCAATACCCCGTTGGCACTGCCATACCTTCCAGTTAATAGGGCTGCTCTACTGGGGCTGCACAAGGAAAATACCACATTGGCCTGATTGAATCGTACAGCCTTTTCTGCCATGTGATCTAACATTGGGGTGATGATATGTCGGTTTCCATTAGCCCCTAGCCCATCAAATCTCAAATCATCTGCATATATAAAGATGATATTTGGTTTTTTGTCATTGGCCTCGGATTGGGCAATACCAAAATAAGGGAGCAATACCATGGCACCTACCATTAAAAGATGTATAGACTTTATCATAAAACTGGTTTTCATCTATCCGCCAAAAATCCCACTTAAAATGAATTTAGCCTTTGTTAATGATCCGGTCGGGAAACCTTAATTCACCCGACCGGAATTCAATATATTTTAATTAATACCCTGGGTTTTGTTCCAAGTTACTATTGATCAAGATCTCTTTTGAAGGGATAGGCCAAAGGTATTGTTTGGGTGCCTCAAATTGTCTGATGGCAAGTCGTTTTACCAAGCCGGCTTCATACATTGGAGACAAGTCTGCCACGCCATCTTCATCAATCTCAGGTGTCATCGGGAAAAACCATAAGTCTTGATCGATCACTTTATCCTTTAATTCTGCTACGTCGAGCATGCCATAAACATCTCTATTGAGCACTTTTTCAGCAATTTTCCATCGAATGATGTCACTGTACCTGACGCCTTCAAAACCAAATTCCATTCTTCTTTCAGTTCTAAGTATTGTTCTTAAAGCTGCTTGATCGGTGGAGGTAATCTCCGGGTATTGGGTTACCTCTCCCTTGTCCACACCATAAGCCCTAGCACGGACTGCGTTCATGGCATCATGCACACTTGCATCTATCTCTCCCAATTCAATTTTTGCCTCAGCGTACATTAACAATACATCTGCATAGCGCATTAATATTTCATCATTCTCTGCTTGATAATTCAATAACCAATCTTCATCCACTCCTTTCTTCCTGAGCAAACCATTGAATGAAGCAAAAGCAGCTACAGATCGTGTGTCATTATTGGTTTGGTAGCTTCCGGTATTGAAATTCATCACCTGTGTTGAATCCGGATGCGGCTGATACGTGAAATTCAAATGCCGTGATTGAAAAGGTACAATAGTAGCAGCGCACCTTGGATCCCTATTTTCAAAAGGGTTTCTGGGATCATATAAAGGGGATTCATCTATAGGCAAGCCATCTGTACATAAGTAAGCATGAAACAGGTCCCAAGAAGGGGCAAAAGCGCCACCCCAGCCTCCAACATTTCTGGGCAGGTAATTTCTTACACTCCAGGTTACATTCAGCGATCGAGACCTTGGCATGGCAAAAATTACTTCACTCGGATTTCTTGTACTAGTAAGAAACAATTCCTCATAATCGGGATACAATTCATGAACACCCAGGTCCATGCAGGCTTTTGCTGCATCCCTAGCTATGGCAAAATCGCCCATCTGCAAGGCGAATCTCGCCTTCATGGCATAGGCTGCACCTTTAGTGGCCAATTTATTTTCTGAAGAACCATAAGATTCGGGAAGCATACTAGCAGCAATATCAAAATCCTGATAGACCGCTTCCTTTACTGTATTTTTGTCTGTCCTTCCCATGGTGAAAGCCTCTTCCAAACTTAAGATATCTGTAGAGTAAATGACATCCCCAAAGTAAAAAACTAGCTCTCCATACTTAGCAGCCCTAACAAAATGCGCATTTCCCTTGAACTTGTCAATGGTGGCTTGAGGAACTGTTCCTTGGATTTTGTCCATGTTTAACAATAAAGTGTTAGACCGGGCTATAACTTTATAGGTATTGGCCCAAAGTGTATTTAAGGTCCCCCACTCTCCATTTATTGTGGCATTGGTCACAGGGGTCAAGGCTTCCCTATTGGTAAAGTCATCCGTCCAGCTATCTTCATAGCCTTGCCAAAATACACTTCTAAATATATCGTTAACTGACATTTCAACTTCTGTGGCATTGGAATACCAGGCTTCACTCGAACCTTCTGATAATGGATTCAGGTCTAGATCAGCACAGCCAACCATTCCTACCAAAAGCGTGGAATATAATATTGATTTTAATTTCATGGTAAAGTTGGTTTAAAATTGAACAGAAACACCCATTAGAAAGGAAGAGGTAATCGGATAACCTGTGGTAGAAACTTCCGGATCCCATCCTTTGGGATAATTATCAAGCGTTAACAAATCTGTTGCATTGCCATAAACCCTAATATTTTGCATGCCCAACTTTTCTGCTATGGTAGTAGGAAGGGTGTATCCCAAGGAAATGTTTTTCAACCTGAAATAGGCACCATTGATCAGCCAAAAATCAGACATGGTATAGTTATTTGAACGGCTATTTCGGGTAAGTCTAGGATAACTCACAGTCTCATTTTCTGCCAAAGTATTGTAAGTACTCCAGTAATTACCATCTAGAATTTGAGGCACAGATCCCCAGTTTTCATAGATCGGTTCCACCATCAATCCTGACAAGCGACTATTTTGTTTTCCCACTCCTTGAATCACAAGACCGAAATCAAAGTTTCTAAAATCCAACTGTATATTACCTCCATACAATAACCTTGGCATGCTACCTCCCAACAAAGTCCTGTCATATTCAGGACTAATTTTTCCATCAGGTTCTCCATTCGGACCGCTGATGTCTAGGTATTTTACATCTCCCGGCCCTACATTGGCATTCATTACCGGAGAATTGTCCACCTCTTCTTGGGTTTGGTACAAACCCTGGGAAACATAACCATACCATTCATCGAATTCTGATCCTTGTTTCCTAACTTGACTTCCTAAGAATTGGATCCCACCAAGATCTCCCATCACTGATTTGAAATCTGAAAGGTTAAAGCTCACACTGTATCCCAACTCATTGATATCATCCGCCCAGCCAAGGTCAAATTCCCAGCCTTTGGTGTTCATTTTACCTGTGTTTTGGTCAGGGTTATCAAAACCGATATAATCAGGAATCTCTAATGGCAAGAGCATATCACTGGTAGTCTTTTCAAAATACTCAGCTGATAGTCTCAAGCGATAGTTCAGAAAGTTAGCATCAAAGCCTATATTATAGGAAGAAGTCTTTTCCCAAGAAATGTCAGGAATGGCATATTGCCACTGAGCAGAGGACTGAGATGAAACCACATTGGAACCTTGATGAAACAAAACGTTGCTAAACCCTATGGTTGACTGATAAGGGTAATTACCAATTCGTTCGTTACCTAAAGTACCATAAGAACCTCTCAACTTAAGAAAGGAAATGGCCTCATTGCTTTTCAAAAAGTCTTCCTCAGACAGTACCCAACCTGCTGAGAAGGAAGGGAAGGAACCCCAGCGATAATCTCTGGCAAAGCGAGAGGAGGCATCGTAACGTAAGTTTCCTTGGATAAAATATTTACTGTCATAGTTGTAGGAAAACCTTCCAAACCAAGAATTGTAAGCATTTTCATAAGCATTTCCTCCATTGTTTCTATATTCCAATGGCCCCAAGTTCAGGTAAGGGTAGTTGTCCAATAAAAACTGATCTCTAGAGGCAGAAAGGTTTTCATAAAAAGCTTGAAAACTTTCGTTTCCTGCCAAGACATTCAAGGTATGTTTGCCAAAAACTTTGTCATAATTTAACAGCAACTGGGTAGTCAACTGGTAATTGTCATTCCTACTCTCACCTAAATAAGTAGAATTGGCCCACTGAAGATTTCCTAAAGTAACTGTAGGATCATCCCATGCAGTATAACTTACTTTTTTCTGGAAATTTTTCCCCTTGTTAAAACCAAAATTAGGGGAAGCGATGGCAGATATTTTTAAACCTTTGGCAATTTCATAATTTAACCCTAATCGACCACCCACTTGGTTTTCCCAATTTTGCCGAGAACCGCCATACTTTAACTGGCCGTAAATGTTTGCTCCGGTTTTTCCTTCAGCAACCCTGCCATCCTGCCATTCTGCAGCATAAACCGGTGCTGAAATATTCATCATATAGATGGGATCATCTCTCTCCTAAGAAAAATATCTGCTGTAAAGCCAAGTTTCTTCGTGATATTTCCATCCGTATTTACCCTGGCAGTAAATCTTTCAAAGGTCCTTCCTTCATACAAAGCATCAAATTTGTCATAAACAAAAGAGGCTTTGGTACGGATAGCATCTGTTCCTCCCGAAATATCCAATGAATGTCGTTGTCTGGGCGCACTTTTCTTCAGAATCAAACCTACCCAATCTGTGTTGGGGTACAAATCCGGATTGGAGGCATTCAACTCCATATAGTTGTCAACCATATCCTTGGGGTATAAGGGATACTCGTTGCCATCATTCCCGTTGTCATTCCATCTCAATTCATTTACCATCTCCATATACCGGGTTACATTCACATATTCCGGTATTCTAGTAGGTACTTCTGTACCATATTCAAAATTATAATTCAGTCTCAACTCACCCTTTTTGGCCCTCTTTGTCGTTACCAAAATCACACCGGCAGCGGCCCTTGATCCATAAATAGACGCTGAAGCTGCATCTTTTAGCACTGAAATATTTTCAATATCATTGGGATTGATATGGTCTATACTGTTTACAGGAACTCCATCCATAATGATCAGTGGGTTACTATCCCCAATGGTTGTAATTCCACGAATTCGGATATTGGCGGAAGAGCCGGGTGCACTGTTACTACGGGTTACCATTACGCCGGAAACCTGACCCTGTAAAGCTTGAGATACAGTGGCTGTTCTTCTATTGGCCAGGTCTCGACCACCTACAGTAGCGACAGCACCGGTTAAGTCAGATTTTTTCTGTGTACCATAGCCCACTACCACCACTTCTCCAAGATCAGAGATCTCAGATTCAAGCTTGACATCAATATTGTCTTGGTTTCCTACAGTCACTTCCTGATTTTTAAAGCCTAGAAAGGAGAAAACCAGTACAGATTGCGCGTTTGGCACACTCAATTTGTAGTTGCCATCAATATCTGTCACAGTTCCTTGACTGGTTCCTTTCACCAGGATACTTACTCCGGGTACGGGCAAATCCGAATCATCTGTGACCGTACCTTTTACTTGCACGGATTGTGCATAAGACTCCCCGAAACCTAACAATAAAGCAAGGCATAGGAATAAAAGTAGTTTTCTTTTCATTTTGGGTTTATTTTAAGTTAAAATACCAAAGTTACACGACCCATAGGGGTCAAAATTAAATTCTAAACTACGCAAATTTACCAATCATTATAATAGATTTTTTAACGTAAATTAATTTTTTATACTGCAAACGTTTTCGATAACGTTATCATTTAGGAAATGAGCAATAAAAGCTTACTTTTATTAAAAAATAGTAAATTGGCTTTTATCCAGAATTAGTATTATTAATTAGTTAGTTTATTTTTACAGTTTATAATCAAGCCCAAAATTTTATGTCCAAACCCATTACCATAAAAGATATTGCCAAAAAATTAAATGTATCCGTTGCCACAGTGTCAAGAGCTTTAAGAGGTTCCACTGAAATAAAGAAAGAAACAAAAATGGCTGTTCTTGAGATGGCCAAAGAAATGGACTATCATCCTAACCTCCTTGCAAGTAGCCTTAGCAGCAAAAAATCCAAGATTATAGGTGTAGTGGTCCCAACAATCAACCGTTACTTCTGGTCCAATTCGATTTCAGGAATTGAAAACATTGCTTATAGTAAAGGATATAAAGTGATGATTTTTCAATCTGGAGAATCCTTTACCAAGGAAGCCGAAATTGTAGAAACACTAGCCAATAGCAAGGTGGATGGCATTATCATAGCTTTCTCTAAAGAAACAAAGAATTTTATTCATGTTCAGGAAGTAATTAATAGAGGAATTCCGGTGGTAATGTTGGAAAGAACTTGCAAAAATTTAACCGCATCCAAAGTACGGACTGACGATAAAAACGGTGCCTATACCATCACAAAACATTTGATTAGTAAAGGAAGAAAAAATATTGCGTATATCTGTGGTCCATTGTCCTTGGATGTATGTAGGGATAGGCAAAAAGGTTTTCAAGATGCCTTGAAAGAAGCCGCACTTCCATATAAGGAAGAATATGTTGTGGAAGTAGAAGATTTTAGATTTGACCAAGCCGGCCGGGCATTGGAAAAACTATGGGGTTTGCAAATAAAACCAGACGGTATCCTTTGTTTTGCCGATATTCTAGCCATTGGCACTATTCATGCTGCGGAAAATCTAGGAATAAAAATACCTGATCAGCTATCTATTGCAGGTTTTGGAGACGATGAAACCAGTCGCTTTATACGGCCTGCCATCACAACTATGTCCCAACCTTCTTTTGAAATGGGAGAATTGGCTGCTCAAATCATTTTGGAGGGGATCCAACTTTTGGGAGAGCCCCACCCAATTCGGTCTGAAATCATTAAGCCACAGATTATTATTAGGGAGAGTACGTGAGTAATGCATTTACGTTAAAATTCTTTTTCTCGCTAAGGCGCAGAGGCGCTAAGAAGGAAATGAAAAATATTTTGAATACTTGTGCCTTCGATCAGTTATTTTAGGGTTTTATTTTATTTAAAGAGTAATAAAAAATTCTTTGCGACTTTGCGACTCTGCGTGACACTCTTTCCTGAAAACGAATGCGTCCTATTGATTTGCTCGCTAAGGCGCTGAGACGCTAAGAAAAAAGAATTCTCGCTAAGGCGCCAAGACGCAAAGGAAAGAATTTATCATATTTTGAATACTTGTGCCTTTGATCAGTTATTTTAGGGTTTTATTTTATTTAAAGAGTTAAAATAATTCTTTGCGACTTTGCGGCTTTGCGTGAAATTCTTTTCTCAATACGAACACGCCCTTTTTATTTGCTCGCTAAGGCGCAGAGACGCTAAGTGGGCATTTCTTTGCGGCTTCGCGGCTTTGCGAGAAATTCTTTCCTAAATACGAATCTATCCCTATTGATTTGCTCGCTAAGGCGCTGAGACGCAAAGAAGGTAGAGTACTTATTTTTAATTGCCTGCCTCATTGATTTGCCTATGCAGTGGTAAAAAAATTACCAGGATTGTGGCAATATTGTTGCTTTTATTGTTCTCCGGATTTTATTGCATAGATAGAATAGGTATGGAACTCCGGTTCCACATCTCCAGTATACTTGTCTCTACAAAGAATACGGTTACCCGGAAGGAGTAATATTTCTGACATCGGATCAAAGGAAAGTGGAAAACTGATTTCCTGAACCTGTTTACCATCTTTAATCACAATGCCATGGTAAAGGGAAGGATCCATTAACGGGAAAAAGTTGGGCTCTTTGGATTTGCGCACCTCGGTAGCTGCTTCAGAAAGCCCTTCAAAATACAACATTAATTGGAGGTTTGGACTGAATTGAAACAATCCAATATTTTTGGCATTTTTCGTCAAAGAAAAACTGTCATGGTTAAAACTTATTTTATTCTTCAACTCAAATTCGTTGGCCATATTATAGATGCCAATTTCAGTAGACCTTTCAAAGGTTAAATAAAGCAACTTCTCCTCCCTATCTAAAGCATAAATTGGTGTTGGATTTTTTTCCTTGTTTTTCTGGTCCACTTCAAAATTTGGGAGCAATTCTGAATCAAATGGCAATACCCAGTCCAAATCCTGCTTTTGAGGGTTATACTGCTCTATTAAGTACTTTGCCATCTCTCCCTCACTGCTGCCCATGTTTAGTACACCTGAGAAAAAATTTGTGAAAAAATAAGGGACCGAATCATTGAATAGTTGATAATATGGAATACTAAATTGCGGTCCGGAATAAAATACAGTGGTTTGTGAAGAAACAAAACGTATCCTATTATCCACTTCCCAATCATCGTTAAATTTCAAAAACTCAACCGAGCTTTGGGCTAAATATCCGCCTTCTTCCTGATTAAACGAAGCTGCCAGAAGGCTGGAGTTGTATTCATTGGGACCTTCCCCTTTTCTATAAATAGCTTTTAAAACCTTGCCTCTCTCATCCAAAACCAAGAATTCCTCAGTAATCTTATCTACTGCCAAATACCGACCATTATTGGTATTCACATCAAGAATCCTAATGTCGGTGTCCCTATGTACACGGATAGAGTCAACTTTTTCAAGGTAGTAATCAAGATTGATCTCTGATCCTGAATTCCTGTCTGAATTGCAGGCAATACAATAGAAGGCGATCGCTATGATTCCAAATTTTACAACTAAAAATGTGACCTTTCTTGTAACCAGTTTAGTCATGATAAAGAATTAATATTGTTCTTTCAATATATGCTTTTTAACCAACCTACTCAACAACCTTCAACCCTACCCTAAAAAGCCGGAAATAATCCTTTTCCACTTCTTCGTCCGGTTTTTCCATCATCCATAACTCGCCATTGCGGAGTATCATACTTTGGGCGGCATCGGAGAGGTACTCTTTATCCTTTAAGATCCGGTACACCACCACAAAGTGCCTTTTATCCCAATGGGCGATCAGGGGAAGCTGCGCCTGTTTCAGGCGGTTAAAATCAAGCTTTGCCCCTATGGTTTTAAATCCGATGGATTCCGCTGCCTCGCTTAGCTTGAGTAGGTTGCTTCCGGAGCGGGTGGTTTCCGAATATTCCCGTATTTCCTGCAGGGAGATCAGTTTGCCGTAGTACTTGGCAATGATGCGCAGGCAGGTGGGACCACAGTCTTTGGCATCTGGTTGTTTGTAAAAGGGGAAAGTGGTTTTCAAAAAGATTTCGTTGAGTGTTATTACAGCAATATGTAAATCTTGGTAATTAATTATTTAATAAATATTATTCTAACTTTAAGGACACCTTAAACAATCTAAAGTAATCTAGTTCAACTTCAGGATCAAATTCCATCATCCACAATTCCCCGTTTCTAATTATTGTACTGCTTGGCCATAAATTTCCAGGATCTATCTCAGCGAGAAGATTACCATTTAAGTCCAAGACCACAACCCTGTTTCTATATTTCTCCCTCATTTTTGTAATAAATTCTTTTCTCTCATTAGGGGATAGATTGGAAGCAGAAATCTCTCGATCATAGGCGTCATATCCCGGGAAATAAGTAACGAGAAAAAAATCTCCCACTTTTTTGATATTCGTTATTTTACCGTAATTTAACCATAACCATTCCAATTCAGTATGGTAGCTATCCTTACCCTTAAAATACTGGTAATCGGGCAATTCAATTGGAATACGAGATAATATAGAATAAGGAAGTGAACTGCGAAATGTATAAATGACAGGTTCAATTCCAAAAACCACATGAATAAATTCATCTGATGTGGTAAATACAGGAGTCCAAGAGTCCCGGGCAAAATACTTCCCGCTCCTAAACAAACTGGATTCGGGGAATTGAATGATGGGCTCAGCTTTGCCAGTTTCAGGGTAAATCCAAGACAAAAGATAGGCTTCATGATAAAATCTTAGATCATTATGTCTCATGGAAGGGCGGGAAGCATTCCAATAAAGGTATTTGTCCCCTTTTGCAGTCATACCTCTTCCCATACCGATTTCTTTATAATTTAGTTGAAGATCATGTTTTATTTTCGAAATATTTTTACCGGTGTAATCATACACGAAAAATCCTTTGCTTCCATAAACCAGAAATGTACTATCATTCAGTATTGTTGCATTGGCATTCATAGATCCATAACTATCCGGCATATCACCTTCTTTAGAAAAGGAACTCATAATTCCATCTTTGAAATGGGCAATGAATAGGTTTGTTTGATCTTCCTTGAAATCGGAAAAAACAACTTTTTGGGAAACAGGATCCAGATCATGAATAACCGGATTCCCTAAAAACTCAATAGTTACACTGTCAATTTTCTCGAAAGAAGCTGATTTAACTCTTTGATTATCCTCATCTCCGGAAACATTGTCCTTAGCCCCGCAGGAACACAATCCTAAAATAATAATAATGCGAAAATTCAAATGCTTTACTAATTTAAAAATCATATATAAGTAAGTAGGTTTTCTTCCATGGGGAACCAATAGCTCCCTATGGAAGAAAATTATCAATTAAGAACCAACACTACAATCATAAGAAGAATTACAACTGTCACAACAATAATAACCACCTTGTTGAGCTGCAATGGACATTGCTGTATCCTTATCCCACCCGCAGGTGACAGCCCACCCGCCAGGTTTTGTAGTGTCCGCCCATTTTGCCTTACAAGTTCCAAAACCACCAGATCCACCAGATCCACCATAAACCCCTGCCATTTGATTTCTCTGCAGCACATCCTCTGCTGCCAGCTTTAATTTTTCTAAATTCAACTTTTTCATTTTTCTTTTGATTAATGAAGTTTATTGTCTACTAGTCCAAATAAGGACACCTGAGATTTGTGCCCATTCGTCGCGACTGATATTTATTTCACCTATTTATATGCATTTATTTCTTTGATGTGCGTAATTCGGTAATCCTTTGGTAATTGATGTCCATTGATAAAGATGGTTGGGGTATGGTTAATACCCTCCTTTTCAGACTAGGACTTAATGGCTGTTAAGGATTTTATTAAATTAGAAATAGCTGCTATTTATATAGTGACAATTTTCGTACTATTTAACTAATCCCTTAATTTAATAATAAAATTTAGAAAGCCACAAGTTTGACATATAAAAAATCAACTACTCACATTGCTTAGGTCTTGGGCACAAATAAAAGGAAACTGCCTGAAAAACAATTTTTTTATTTTTAAATTTGAATCAATCCATTAATAAAATCCAAATGACAAAGGAATTAACCCTATCCTGCTTTTTGCTATTCATTTCACTAAATATTTTTGGCTATCAAAGGGTAGCAGCATCTAAAAATACCCTTCCAAATATAATCTTGATCAACGTAGATGACATGGGTTGGAGAGATACTGGTTTTATGGGCAGTCAATTCTATGAAACTCCAAACTTAGACATGTTGGCTTCGAAAGGGATGATATTCAATCAAGCCTATGCTGCAGCGGCCAATTGTGCTCCTAGCAGGGCTTGTATGATGAGTGGAGAAAACACTCCCCGCCATGGCGTGTATACAGTAGCCAATTCCGATAGAGGGAAATCTGAAAACCGCAAGCTTGTTCCCACCGTCAATAATCCAACCATTGCTGACCATCACCTATTGTTCACAGA
>NZ_CAXBOC010000102.1:0-12807 GCF_963976465.1 uncultured Cyclobacterium sp.
GAGGATAACCTCCACCTTTGGATTTGTATGCTTGTCCAAATCAACAATTCGAATACAGGTACTAGATCTTTGCTCATTTAAAGCAATTTATTATCCGAAATGCATAAATGTAAACTATGGCATGATTATTTCTTCCTATTGTGCATATTGAGAATCACTAAATATTAAAAGAATGAAATTTATATATAAGACCATAAGTGCAGCCGCATTAGGATTTGCTTTAAAGAAAGGCATTGATGCCATTGAAAATGGTACCGCCAATAAGTCGATTATTGACCGATTCGGTAGACCTTTGAGGGATGCTCACCTTGGATTCAATAATACTGCCTACGTTCTTGGGTTAATTTCTGAAAAGAAAAAGGCAGAATGGAACAAGAATGTAGTAGAAAAGTACAATGCGGTCCATACTTTTCCTGAATCAAATCCTATACCCAATGGTAATTCAGGGAATCAAAGAGATATTTCTGCCTCTTATTTAGAAGGCGAGGAACATACCAAACCTAAAGCTACGCAGAATAGGATGCCTACTAAGAATATCTAAACTAGAAGACCAATTATAAAGCCTTTAAGTCGCCGTCTGGTCTAAGTTTAGTGAAGCGTCACTTAGACCTAAAATAATTAAAGTTTTTAACTTTTTATATGGAGCGTCAGGATTTTTCAGGTTTAGACAATTAGGAGTGGTGTTTAAGGTTAAATAAAGAGATTGCCACAGCTTCTTCATTGACTCCGCAAGAGTATTCGCAGTCGCGAATTAAGCTAAATCAAGAGGTTTCAGCATGGACTTAGAACTTTAAAAAGATCAAGGTCTATACTTTATTAAAATTTAGTGCTAACTAGAAAACACAATTAGCAAAAGCATGCCCGACAAATTTGCCGGGCATGCTTTTGTTTATCATTTTTTACTCCAATTCAAATTTGTAAATTTTATCGTCAAAAGCACAGATATAAAGCTCTTGGTGTTGATCCATTCCAAAAGAGGAAATAGGAAAATCAGCTTTGAATAACTCATTATTTACAGGGTTCTCAGGATCACTAAAGTCTAGAGACCAAATTCTACCCGATACATAATCTGCATAGATATAAAGTCCCTGCAGCCGGGATATGGCCTCGCCGTGGTATACAAATCCACCGGTAATGGAAATATCTCCCTCATCCCGATCATACTCCCAGATTGGCAATTCCAGGTTTTCTTGATCACATTCATCAGCCCTGAAGCAATGAAAGCCCTCCATGGTATTCCATCCGTAATTGCCGCCATTTTTTACGATGTCAATTTCTTCATAGCTATTTTGACCTACATCAGCTACCCACAGTTGATCTGTGGCAGAGTCAAAGCTAAACCGCCAAGGGTTTCGCATGCCATAAGCATAGATTTCTTCCTTAAAACCTTCAGTATTTCCGACAAATGGATTGTCCTCGGGAATGGAATAGTGTTTATCTCCATTTTCCTGGTCCACATCAATTCTAAGAATATTTCCCAATAAAGTACTACGGTTCTGACCATGTCCGTGTGGGTCTCCACTTTTGCCACCATCACCTACTCCTATATATAAGTAGTAATCCGGGCCAAAAGCTATTTGCCCTCCATTATGGTTGCCATAAGGTTGCTCATATTCTAACAATACCAACTCACTGTTTGGATCTGCCTCATTTGGGTTCGTGGAGGAAAGGTTGAATCTTGAAATCACAGAACGATCCGGATTGGATGCCGTGTAGTTTACGTAGAAATAGCCGTTGCTTTCAAAGTCGGGGTGGAAAGCCAAGCCTAGTAAGCCTTCTTCATTGTCCGAATCTTCCACGCGGTCTTCAATGGTTAAAAAGGTTTTTTTGGACCCAGTTTTTTCCTCATTTTCGAAAACAGAGATGACTCCTCGCTGCTCCACTACATAAAGCTTGTTTGACTTGTCTCCTGCATGCTGAAAATCAACAGGTCTGGTGAACGTTAATTCCGGAAAAGCCGGAACGAGGGTCAAGTTTGATGCTGACCCAGTAATTTTGTCTTCTGTTTCTTTGGTGCAGGCCGAGCTGATAAGCAAGAGCAAGACTAGAAAAATATTCAATTGTTTTTTCATAATGGATAATTGTATTGGAATGGTTAAAGAAAGCTTGGTTCCTGTTTGGTTCGATAGAGGAATCAGATACAAAGGATTTACATTAGCTATTTGCCAACAAGAAAAGCAATTTAAGCTTTTTTTTTAGTAAGGTTGATTAAGGAAGCGGCTTGAACGATTAATAAATGGCCTTTTGCAAATTTAAAGTTATAATAGAATTAGCGCTTACCAGTCAGTAATGAATAAGGAGTGGTTACGAAGCGTGAATCTTACGGTTTAAAAGGTCTTATAATAGAAATTCTTAATTTTTTATGCCGGTCTATATTTTCAGTTTTGTCAAAAAGCTTTGATTTTCATTGTTTTTTCTTCCTATAATAAAAACAGGCCTGATCACCTATTTTTATTTTATTGTATTGCAGTGCCTTATTCCTAAACTCGGCCAGTTCTTTTTTACTAAATTCATTGCCGATGTCGGTGCCAACCAAAGGTTTTCCTTTTTTGTACAAAGCTGTTCCCCAAAATTGACTGTCCATGCTATCAAATGTGGTATTGAAAAGTTCAAGTCCAAACCTCTCTCCTAAAATTTCCATGGATTTTGTGTTGGGAATAAATAAATGCCTTGGTGCATCCAGCTGAAACCAAAAAGTATGTTCTTCTTTCCAAACTTTGGCATCGGTGACAGGCACTCTGATCAATATTTGCCCTTCCGGATTTAAAATGGTCACAAGTTTTGTAAAGACCTCAACAGGATTGGGTAGGTGTTCAAAAGAATGGTGAAACATTACCAAATCATATTTCTGATCAATTTCAAAAAAGTCCTTTTTATAAATAGAGAAATTTTCTGAAGAAAAAGCTGCTTGTATATAAGGGTCATACCCATCGAGTCGCTTAAAACCGGAATAGGCCATTTCAGCTAATAGTTGTCCATTCCCGCATCCTATATCTGCAATTTTACTGGTAGGAGTTAAGGTAAGAGGAGAGAGCCAGTCATAATAAACCGGAGAATTGAAAGAGAACCCCCGAGAAAATGCTTTATACCTTAGTTTTTTGAGAAGTGCCAAAAGGGCATTGCTAGGATTAAAGGAACCAAAAGAGTAATAATTTGAAGGATAATATTTACCTAGGTCTTCAGGAATGTCTGCCAAAAAAAGTGCTTTGCAAGAACTACATTCCTTATAATCAAAAATATCTCCGGTACCATACATTCGTTCTTGGGCCACAATAGCCTTGAATTCTGAGGCTTGGCAAATTTCACATTCTTTCATATAGTTATTCAGAGGATTCGATGAATGAACAAAATTAAGTTAAATATAGACCACTACAAAGTTCTGTAAAAGGACGGTAAGGGTGACTTAAATTAATTCATTATGGAGGTTTTTAATACTTGACCAGTCAGTTGCTTAAGAATCAATATTATATCCGATTAAAATAAGATTTTTCACTAATCAGGTATGAGCATCTATTAAAAGAAGGGGAATCCATATTCTTAAATCCTATAAATTTACGGGATATTTTAAGTGGAAAGGAAAAAGCAGCAGTGCATCTGTGCCGAAATTTTGAGACTATAAGGGCAGAGAAATAATAGGTCTGCTTTCAATTACACATAGGAATTTTCCAAAATTTCCACACTGGATTCAAGAGATTATTAAGGGCAAATCCTTTATTGAGTTACCTATGAGTTTGGGATTAATTTATCCTAAGGTAGGTATTTTCCAATACCTAGGATAAAAAGTAGCGGGTTTTTTAAAAATAATATTGGTCTTAAATATTTGATATTTAGTAGGATAGGTTTATATTAAGGAATGTTTTATTTGCGTTTTAACTTTTAAATAGTTAGTTTTATATAAGTGAATGCTTGCCTTCCTATACTAGATGCGGGGGGTGGCGTTTATGAAAATGAGTAATTTTTTTTCTTACTATTGCAAATTAGAGAACAGTAGGAATTTCAAGGGCTTAGCCCATGTCAAATGAATATTACTTGAGGATTTGCGACAAATTCTTAGAAATAATAATGGAATCATTTGCAATTTGAGCCGAAAAAATTATAACTTTAAAAATCAATTTAAAATTAGAAACCGTTCAACCTTTAAATGTCTATTAAAAACTACACTATGAAAAAGTTAATCGCTTTGTTCATGCTTTTCGGAATTTTATTTGCTCCGATGATCACAAAAGCACAAGAAGAAACAGAAACAGAATCAGAAGCTGATACTACTGAAGAGGCCGCACCGGTAGAAGCTGCTCCGGCCCCAGCTCCAGTTATGACTGATGATGACATCGTTGCCGAAGAGCAATCTTTTCATCAAGTTATAAAAGACAAGTTTATTGAGGGTGATCCTACCTTTATGACACCAGTATTATTGTGTTTGATCTTAGGCTTGGCTGTAGCTTTGGAGAGAATCGTTACCTTAAACCTTTCTACGACTAACACAAAGAAATTGTTGGCCAAAGTAGAAAATGCTTTAGATGAAGGCGGAATTGAAGCCGCAAAAGATGTAACCAAAGGAACCAGAGGTCCTGTAGCATCTATCTTCACACAAGGTTTAATGAGATACTCTGAGGGTATTGAAATGGTAGAAAAATCTATCATAGCTTACGGATCAGTAGAAATGGGACGTTTGGAAAAAGGTCTTGTTTGGATATCTCTATTTATCTCTTTGGCACCTATGTTGGGTTTCATGGGTACGGTAATTGGTATGATTGGTGCCTTTGATTCCATTGAAGCTGCCGGTGATATTTCTCCATCTCTTGTTGCAGGTGGTATTAAAATTGCCCTTTTGACCACCGTTGCAGGTTTGATCGTTGCGATTATCCTACAGTTGTTCTACAACTATTGTGTGGCTAAAATTGATTCTATCGTAAATGATATGGAAGATGCTTCCATCAGTTTAGTAGACATTTTGGTTAAGCATAAATTGACTAGATAGATCTAGTCAATTTAATGTTTTTCAATAAAATGATTTATTCACTTATATATTTAAGATAAAATGGATACTACTGATATATTCTTATATGCAGGGTACTTACTAGTTGTTATCGGCTCGATACTAGCTTTAATTATGCCATTGATTAGTTCCTTAGGAGATCCTAAGAGCCTTTTAAAAACACTCGTTGGAGTGGTGATAATTGCTGCTGTATTTGGAATAGCTTATTCTAGCGCTAGCGGTGACGTAGCTGCAAAATATATGGCTGACCCATTCAATATTACTCCGGAAGGAGCTAAAATGGTCGGTGGTGTATTGATAACAGTCTATGCCCTGTTTTTACTTGCAATTGTTGGGATTGTAATTACAGAAATTAATAAAATAATTAAATAATATGGCTAGCAAGAGAGGTAGAATGGCTCAGGAGGTAAATGCAGGATCGATGGCAGACATCGCCTTCTTGCTCCTTATCTTCTTTCTCGTGACCACAACCATTGCTTCGGATAAAGGGATTATAAATTTTCTTCCTCCTAAGAAAGATCCGAATCAACCCCCACCGGAAATTGAATTAAATGAAAGGAATATTTTTAATATTCTTATCAATGCAAATGATGATCTCTTGATTGAAGGGGAGTTTAGGAATGATTTAAATGGCATTTCTGACGAAATCAAACGATTTATTCTGAATTTCGGAAATCCCGATGAAGATGCTATTGCTTTGTTTAATAGTTTGCCTCCTTCCTTAAAAGGATTGGCAGATCAAAGCCCTGAATCTTCAGATCACCCCATGTCAGGTGGCGCAGTAATCTCAATTAAAACCAATAGAGGTACCAGCTATGAGACTTATTTGGAGGTTTTGGATTTAGTAAAACAGGCTTACTTCGAGATTTATGGAGAGCGTGTAGGGCTTACAGGAGAAGAGTATAGAACCCTGTCAGGTCAGACCCCTGCTGAAAAGGAACTAATGGACAGAGGGAAAGAAAATATTCCAATGGCCATTTCCATTGCTGAACCTGATAAAACCGGAAGCTGATATGTCAAAGTTTAAAAAGAAAACCAAAGCGGATACCAATATTCCAACTTCGGCATTGCCTGATATTATCTTTATGTTGTTGTTTTTCTTTATGGTAACGACAGTATTGAGAGAACAAACAATATTGGTTGAGCAAAAAATCCCACAGGCGACTCAATTACAGAAGATTCAAAAGAAAACTTTGATTTCTTACCTGTACATTGGAAAACCTAAAAACACTTCATTATATGGTTCTGAACCTAGGTTGCAAGCCAATGATGTGTTGATCAATACTTCAGACCTTGTCCTTTGGGTAAACCAACAAAAAGACAACCTTTCTGAAGCTGAAAGAGACCAAATTTGGATTTCTCTCAAAGCTGATAGGGACGTCAAAATGGGACCAATAAGTGACATTCAATTTGAACTAAGAGAAGCAGATGCTAGGAAACTTATGTATGCTTCTGTTGGTAAAGTTGAAAACTAAGTATAGGATTTTATAAGTTATTAAGAAAGCTGTTTCTACGGAAACAGCTTTTTTTTTGTTTTTTTGTGTGACGTTTTAAAGGAATCGAAAACACTAAGTTTTATTAACTTAGATTTTTCCTTACTAATCGAGGGCTTTTAGCTTTTTATAGATAAGATTCAGGCCTCACTTGGGTTGACTCCTAGCGCCCCTAGTTTTCATAACCCTAGATTTTTCGAATAAATATTGGCTATTTTTTAGTTCCATTGAACGGATTAGCCTTTTCAATATGTTCTGCTTTCATCATAGCAATACTTGTGTGACTAATGTCATATTGGAATATAGATTTCCCTCGTAGTTTTATGCTATCATTAATTGAATAGAAATCTACTATGAAAATAGAACAAATTTATACCGGTTGTTTAGCTCAAGGAGCTTATTATTTGGAATCTAATGGGGAAGCAGCAATTATTGACCCATTGAGAGAAGTTCAACCCTATATTGATAAGGCCGAGGAAGATGGTGCCAAAATCAAATATATATTTGAAACACACTTCCATGCTGACTTTGTTAGTGGCCATATGGATCTGGCAAAAAAGACCAATGCTTCTATAGTATTTGGCCCTACAGAAATGAAGTTGGGTTTTGATGCCCTTGTTGCTCAGGATAGCCAAGAATTTATACTTGGTAAAAGTAAAATTAAAGTACTTCATACCCCGGGACACACCATGGAAAGTGCTGTGTATCTTTTGATCAATGAAGAAGGAAATCCCGAAGCATTATTTACAGGTGACACCTTGTTTATAGGAGATGTTGGAAGGCCTGACCTTGCCCAAAAAGTGGTCAAAGACTTAACGCAAGAAAAGTTAGCCGGGCACTTGTACGATTCCCTAAGGAATAAAATAATGCCGCTACCTGATGATTTGATTATCTATCCGGCACATGGTGCGGGAAGCGCTTGTGGAAAAAATATGAGCAAGGACACAAGTGATACCTTAGGCAACCAAAAGAAAACAAATTATGCTTTGCAAGAAATGAGCAAAGAAGAATTTGTTGAAAAAGTATGGGATGGCCTTACACCACCACCTGCCTATTTTCCTCAAAATGTAATGATGAATATTCAGGGTTATGACAGTATCGACGATGTGTTGGAACGTGGTCAAGAAGCCCTTAATCCTGAAAATTTTGAATACCTCGCCAACCAAACCGGAGCAATAATACTAGATACCAGAGATCCGGAAGTTTTTGCTAAAGGGTTTGTTCCTAACGCTATAAATATTGGAATCGATGGCAGCTTTGCGGTATGGGTAGGTACCCTGATACCTGATGTGAAACAAGAGCTATTGATTGTAGCGGACGAGGGTAGGGAAGAAGAGGTCATTACCAGACTAGCTAGGGTAGGTTATGATCATGCCTTAGGTTTTCTTAAAGGTGGTATGACTGCCTGGGAAAAAGCAGGAAAAGAAATTGATACCATTCCATCAATTACCGTGGAAGAGTTAAGTGAACTTTCTAAAAATGCTCCTGAAAATATTGTCTTGGATGTTCGCAAAGCAAGCGAACACTTTAGTGAGCATGTAATAGGTTCCATAAACGCTCCCTTGGATTATATCAATGATAGCATGAAAACCATAGATAAGGACAAAACCTATATGGTACACTGTGCAGGAGGTTACCGGTCCATGATTTTCAGCTCTGTTCTAAGGGCTAGAGGTTATGACAACTTAATTAATGTCAAGGGAGGATTTGCTGCCATTAAATCATCCGAAAAATTCCCTGTCAGTGAGTATGCTTGTCCAACAACCATGTTATAAGTAGGTAGGCCAATGCCTGTTTTGATATTGCCAAAAAACTAGAGGGTGCGCTTTGACACCTTTAGCACCCTCTAGCAATTGTCTTAATTATCCCATTCTTATCAAATGTAGTAATAAGTATTTTCAGCACATCTTTGGATGAGTTGATGGTACCTACGCATACCCTATTTAAGGTTTAGGGATGATTATAGTTCCTTTTGTAAACAATAATAATTTATTATAATGAATGATTTCTTGAATTGGGTCAGTCAACCCTGGCCTTGGTATATAGCAGGACCTATGATAGGTCTTACTGTACCGATACTCTTACTATTAGGGAACCGATCTTTTGGTATTTCCTCTTCCCTAAGACATGTTTGTGCAGTTTGTGTGCCGGCAAAAATCCCCTTTTTTCAATACAATTGGAAAGAGGAAATCTGGAATTTGATGTTTGTGACAGGAGTGTTTTTAGGAGGTGTAGTGGCTGCCTTATTTTTGTCAAACCCGGAAACAATTGTCATAGCTGAAAGCACTCAAAGAGATTTGAGGGCATTGGGATTGACTGATTTTAACAGCCTTTTGCCTGCGGAAATATTTAGCTGGGAGCATCTCCTTACCTTAAAGGGTTTCTTTTTCATGGTTGTAGGTGGCTTTTTGGTTGGTTTTGGTACAAGGTATGCTGGAGGATGTACTTCAGGGCATGCCATAATGGGCATAAGCAACCTTCAATGGCCTTCTGTAGTAGCTACCGTTTTCTTTATGATTGGGGGACTGGTAATGACTCATTTATTACTGCCTTTCATTATGACTTGGGTAGGCTTTTAAAGTAAATAAGAATATAAATTTATTGATATGTTAATAAAAGAAATTGATCAAAGAGAGATTGAAAAAAACAATGACTCAAAGGCGAAAGTTAAGCAAGGAGAATCAGGCTTGACATTATTAAAATACCTTTTTGTTGGGCTTTTTTTCGGGATTATTTTCGTAAAGGCAGAGATTATCTCTTGGTTTAGGATTCAGGAAATGTTTCGGTTTCAGTCGGTTCAGCAATTCTTGTTGGCATGCTCTCCATCCAAATAATCAAAAGATTTTCAATTAAAACCATTAATGGTGAACCTATCCAAATTAAAGATAAGAAGTTTAATAGAGGTCAAATATACGGAGGCTTTATCTTTGGATTAGGCTGGGCCATTACCGGAGCTTGCCCGGGACCCTTGTTTGCCCAGATTGGGACAGGTTTTACGGTAGTTTTCGTCTCCCTGGCAAGTGCAGTAGCAGGTACTTGGGTATATGGTAGGTTTGCTGCTAGTCTCCCCAAATAAATGGGAATATGCGGATCAATAGGTATTTCCTTTCATGGGAACACCTGTTGCTCCCTTTCTCAAATGCCTTCGTCGCACAGTTGAAATAATGGGCTTATAGGGTAGGCCTATCCTTGAGAAGCCTCTTCATCTACCAATTCTCTTAAATCTACCGGCACCACTCTGGATACTCCTGCCTCTATCATGGTGATACCATAAATGATATCAGTGCTTGCCATGGTTCGTTTGTTATGGGTGACAATGATAAATTGAGATTCATTCGAAAATTTCTGAATGATCTGGTTAAATTTATCAATGTTGGCATCATCCAAAGGGGCATCCACTTCATCGAAAATACAAAAAGGAGCAGGCTTTAGCAGGTAAATGGAAAACAGCAATGAAGTTGCTGTTAAGGTTTTTTCACCCCCTGAGAGTTGATTGATCGTCAAAGGGCGCTTTCCTTTAGGTTTCACGAAATTTATCTTTATTTTTTCAAAAGCATCTATAAAAGTCTCCCTGGCCACTTGATCAATCTCTTTGATGGTCGACATTAAGGAATCCTTGGCTTGAATAAGGTCTTCTTTTTGAGCGGTAATGAAGGTATGTCGTTCTTTAATTTCGTCATAAGCTTCCATTGCCATGGGGTTAATTGGCCCCATTTTTTCTAATTTTGATTTGGCTTTTTGGACTTCCTCTCTTAATTCTTCTTCAGACTTTGAAGCATGTTCATCGTCCAAATCAGGGTTTTCAGTCATTATCTCATCAAGGTCCAACTCAAATTCTACACTTAGCCTTTCCTTAATTCCGCTTAGCTTTAAATTAATCTCATTGGTCGTTTGCTTCAGGTCCATCAAAAGGGCATCAGATTGCTCTTTTTTTCTTTGAATTTCTCTGATGGCTTTTTCTACTTCATCAATTTCTCCCCTTGCAGCATAATAATCTTTTTCAGCATCATTTACCCCGGATTCTATACTGTCTTTTTCCGCATATAGTTCGATAAGCTCATCATCCTTTACCTCATTATTGTCAATCAAGGACATGATTTCCTGCTCCGTCTGCCCCATATCAGCCTGGGCCTTTTCAATCCTCTCCTTACTGCTTTCGTAGGTGCTCTTTTTGAAACTTATTTCTTGTTCAATGCTCTGAAGTTTATTTAAAAGTTGATGGTAGAGGATGTTTTCTTCATTGTATTGCGAGGAGCGGTGGGAAAGTTCTTCCGCGTCTTCCTGCAATTCAGCATTGATAGTGTTTATCTCTTCCTCTAATAGTTCGAAGGCTTCTTTTTCTTCCTTTAATTTGGGGCCGATATTTTCTAATTCCTCAGTAAGGGTGAAAATCTTATCCTCAATGTCTTCTTTTTTATTGGCATTGGTGCTTAGCATCTCTGCCAATTGCTCTTTCTTCGTTTTAATTGAAACAAAGTCTTGGTTCAATTCATTGACCTTAAGCTGTTTTTCTTCAAGCGTTTGCTTGAAGTTAATGGCTTTTAATTTAGATAGCTCAGCCGTTTTTTTATCGAGGTTGGCCCTGGTTTCATTTATTTTTTTCTGGAGTACTTTTATTTCTTTGTCTAGTTTTTCCAGATTTTTTGCCCTACCTATCCTTTTACCTTCAAACAGACCTACAGAGCCCCCGGAAATGGTATATTCTCTGTCGATAAATTTTCCACTCTCAGTAATGAAAATTCCCTCTTGGGATTTTGGTATTTGGTGGATGTCTCCGGAAAAGATGTAGACATCATCTAATAGATAGGCAACTAGAGGTGCATACTTGGAATCATATTCTATTATTTCAGTAGCAGCTACTGCATCGGGAAATAGCTTGTTTTGACTGGACCTAAATTTTTCAAATCTTTCCAATACAAAAAAATGCGCCTTCCCTTTGCCCGAATCACTTAAAAGTTTCACCGCAGCAATCGCCTCTGCATCATTGTCCACTACATAATAATTCATGTAGTTTTCCAAGAAATTTTCTATGGTTACCCGATACCTTTCATCTGTAGTGATTATGTCAGACAACAAAGGCATGTTTTTGCCCCATTGACTGTTTTTTCTTAGGAATTTTATCGCCTCCGGGAATCCTTCAAGGTTGTCCACCAAGGATTTTGTCAGCTGGTACTCATTGCTTTTGGCATCAAGTTTTCGGTTGATTTGGGTAAGTTCCTCTCGAATCAATTCCTGCATTCGGGAGGTCTCTTCTTGCTTGGCCAGGTGCGCAGCTTCCTCTTTTTTTAATTTTTCAAAAGCTGCATTTTCCTCGTCTAATAGACCTTTTATTAACTGTAGTTTTTCTTCAAAACCAGCCAAATTTTCTATCTGGCTGTTGTCATCTGTTGCGGTTTTTTCTAACTCCTGTTTGATGGTTGTGAGTTGGATTTGCTTGATCTCTTGACTTTTTGATAATTGGTACAATTCATCTCGTTTTCGAGAGAATGTACTTTGCATGACTTTTTGTTTTTCGAGGGAGACATTGTGTTGGGCCTTTTTTTCCTCGTAAACAGCTTTTAGTTCTTCTACAGTCTGTTCTTTCTCTTGGGTAAGTTTTTCGGAAATCCGATGTTCCTGTTCCAGTGATTTGATGCTAAAACCGGCCCTTTCATTGCTTTTTTTATCTTGCTCAATCTGCGCTCTCAGCTGGTGAGACTTGTCTTGAAGAAAGCGAAGCCTTTCATTTTTTATTTTTTTGTCACTCTCAAACTGCCGGATTTTATGAACATGTTCATTTAAGGTTTTTTGCCTACTACCCAGTAGTTTCTCCTTATGGATCATTTCAGCTTTAAGGTTTTCCAAGAAGGCATCCTTATTTGCTAGTTCAGCATTTAACTGTACTTTTTGATCATTTTCATGTTCTAGTTTTTGGTTGAGATTTATTAATACATCTCGTTGATGAATTACTCCTTTTTTGGCAAGGGCAATGCTGGCAGATTTGTACCCTTTTTTTATTTCAAAATACCTTGTAGCCTGTCGGGCTTGTTTTTCTAAAGATTTTAAGTTCTTTTCTATTTCAAAGAGCAGGTCTTCCACCCTGTCCAGATCTGCATCCGTATCTCCTAATTTCTTTAGGGTTTCTTTTTTCCGGGTTTTGAATTTTGAAATACCTGCAGCTTCCTCGAATAAATCTCTTCTTGAGTTGTTTTTGTCATTCAGTAATTCATCGATCATTTTTAACTCTATGATAGCATAGCTATTGGAGTTAATTCCCGTATCCATGAAAAGATTCGTAATGTCTTTTAATCGGCAGGTGATGCCGTTTAACAGGTATTC
>NZ_CAXBOC010000103.1:0-12766 GCF_963976465.1 uncultured Cyclobacterium sp.
AAGTTCCTATTCTTTCTTTTAAA
Organism: uncultured Cyclobacterium sp.; assembly: GCF_963976465.1. NCBI lineage: Bacteria > Pseudomonadati > Bacteroidota > Cytophagia > Cytophagales > Cyclobacteriaceae > Cyclobacterium > uncultured Cyclobacterium sp. Next base: position 24 of record NZ_CAXBOC010000103.1, read on the forward strand.
GAGCTCAATTCTAGTCTTAACCGAGTAAACCAATTGATTCAGGACGTTCAGCTAAAACTACAAATTAGAGAACGTTATTATCAGGAAATTTTAAAGCAGATAGACATTGGAATAATGACTATAGATGAAAAAGGGCATATTCTTTATTCAAACCCATTTCTGGAAAAACTACTTAACTTCAGGCCACTGTTGCATATCAAGCAACTGAGTCAAATCGATAAAAAACTTTTTGAACTTATAGAACAACTCGGGCCCTTTGAACAAAAAAACTACCAATTGGTAAATGAACGTGAAAAGAACCAGTTGTTTTTCAAAGCTGTTCCTATCAATCTGGAGGGCAAATCGCTTCTGCTTGTGACTGTACAGGATTTGCACAAAGAACTAGATGAAAAAGAAACAGATTCATGGGTACGTCTGATAAGGGTACTCACCCACGAGATCATGAACACCATCACCCCCATCACCTCAATTTCAGAGTCCTTGTCAAAATATTATAAAATTGATGATGGTGGGGAGTTGAAATGGGAAAATCTGAATGAGAATCAAATTAAAAATACGGTAAAAGGGTTAAATGTAATTCGGATTCAAGGAGAGAATTTAATGGAATTTGTTCAATCTTATAGAAGCATTTTAGATCTTCCAAATCCAGACAAATCATTGGTTAAAATTAAAAGCTTACTGGAACGGGTGAAGGTGTTGATGCGTATGGACAATTACAATCAAAACCTTAATTTTCAGGTAATAGTTGTGCCCGATGATTTGGAATTTTACATAGATGAAAAACAACTGGCCCAGGTATTAATCAATCTTTCAAAAAATGCTATTCAGGCCATGGAAGGCCAGGACAAAAGCAAATTGATTATTAAAGCCGCCATCGACGATCAGGGTCGAAAATATATTGAAATAAGGGATAACGGACCCGGTATTCCACAAGAGCAAATTGAAGAAATTTTTGTTCCTTTTTTCACTACCAAACAAGACGGGACTGGTATTGGACTAAGTTTCTCAAAGCAAATCATGCATTTGCATGGTGGAAGCATAAGGGTCCATTCAGAAATTTCAAAAGGAACAACATTTGTTTTATTGTTTTAACCCGCATTCGAAGACCTGGAAAAATGTAAGGTAATAAAGCCAAAATCATTTAAAGTACATTCACTGAACCACAGGCTACACTCGTGGTAGTGATATTTCACCTTTTCCGAGCTGATAAAATAGATACAATTTCCCAATTTTACTATGATCACTCCAAGTTTATTAGGAGTTAGATGGAATGATCCGGGTTAATCCAGACAAAAACAAAGAAAGATTTTCCCAATAATATTTGCTGAATTAACCGATGTATCTTAATTTGTACAGAATAAAAGTTGGCAAATCATGGATATTATTGACTTAAACAATCCCAGAAATAACGAAGTCCAATATTCTCATAAAAAAAGAATGTTTCAGGTTTGCTATGAAGAACTTTCGTTGAAAGCAAGCAATAAATTAAAATACGAGTTCAATGCTTTAACTCTGGATACAAGTGCTTTGGTGCATGAGGTTTATATGAAAATGGACAAATACCAGGGAGAAATCAATAATAAAAATCATTTTTTAGCCATTGCTGCAATCGCCATGCGTAGATTTTTAGTGGATTATGCAAGACAAAAAAACCGTCAAAAAAGAGGTGGACATCAAATCCAATTGACTTATGGAGATAGTAATGAACAAGTTGCTACCACAACACCTGAGGGCTTAATTAACCTCAATGATGCCTTGAATAGCCTTAAACGAATCAATAAACGCTATTCCCGGGTGGTCGAGTATCATTTTTTCGGAGGGTATAAATACAAGGAAATAGCCGCTATGCTAGGAGTATCTGAGGAAACTGTCAAAAGAGACTGGAGATTGGCAAAGGCCTGGCTTAGCAAAGAACTAAATTAATACTCGAATGAGCTCAAATACTGTCTTATGGGAAAAAGTAGGGAATATATTCCATACAATTGCCGATAAAACCGAAGGCGAGCAAAAAAAAATTCTTGATATTTTGGAGATTTCCGACCCTGAAACTTATAATGAATTAAAATCACTCCTATTAGCAGATAGTTCACCCAATCCGATATTTAAGTTCACCCCCAATCAATTGTTGAATACCTGGGACAATGATCAATTACTTATTGGTCAAAAAATAGGAGTTTTTAAATTAACAGAAACAATTGGCTCAGGGGCCATGGGAACGGTTTTTAAAGCATCTAGAGAAGACGGTCAATTTGATCAAATAGTGGCCATAAAATTAATGAAGTCTCAGGTAACAAATTCATTTCTAAAAGATCGGTTTCATAAGGAAAGGCAGATTCTTGCTAAATTAAATCATCATGGAATTGCAAGGCTATATGATGGAGATTTTACCGAAGATGGAAGACCCTATTTTACTATGGAGTACATCTCTGGTCGTACTTTAATGAAATATTGTAACCTTAATAATTGTTCATTGTCCCAACGATTGGATTTATTCCTTCAAATTTGTGAGGCAGTACAATATGCCCATCAGTTATTGATTGCCCATCTTGACCTCAAACCCTTTAACATTCTAGTAAATACATCACATTCTGTAAAATTATTGGATTTTGGCGTAGCTCGTTTGCAGGAAGACCGCCATGATTTTAAGGGTAGCTTTACACTGGCCTATGCAGCTCCGGAACAAATTCGTAAATTAGTACCAACTACCCTCGCTGATATTTATGCTCTAGGTACTATATTATTTGAATTGTGCTCCAAATCCCATCCTTTTCAAACAGTACTCAATGCACCGGAGCAACTGGCCAAAGAAAAATTATCTGCTGGCGAATTGGATTTTGTTTTACAAGCGAAAAATCCCTCGAAATTTACGGCTAGTGATCTCAAAAACATTTGTCTGAAGGCTATGGCATTGAAGCCTGAAGAAAGATATGCCTCCATTGGTGATTTAATGCAGGATATCAATGCCAGTCAAAATAATCTACCCATTTCCACCAGGAAAAAAGAATGGAAATACAAAGTAGAAAAATATACTATAAGAAATAGCAAAATTCTGGCTTCAATTTTTGTTGGTGTATTATTGTTCTTTAGTGCTGTCATTTTTTATACGTATCAATTGAAGTTGGAACGAAATTTATCAATACGGGAGGCCAAAAGAGCCAATCAAATAACTGATTTAATGACTGATGTTTTTATGGCTGCAGATCCAAATATTGGTGGAGCCGACACGATTACTGCTGTTCAACTTTTGAATCAGGGTTTTGAATCTTTGGAAAAGAACCTAAGTGACGATAAATATCTGTATGCCGACATGTTAGGACGGCTTTCACCTATATTTTATAATCTGGGAAAATATGAAAAAGCCCAGGAACTAGCTTTTTCAGCATACAATATCAACAATAAATTACCTTTGATTACCCAAAATGTATTGGCTCAAAATGAAATAGAAATTGGCAAATCATTTTTTTACTTTGGAAAACTGGACAGTGCAGTCCGCTATTTAAATATGGCCATTCTAAGACTAAAGAAAAACGATCTAAGTCATAGTAAAACCATGGCTCTTGCATTGACGGAGCTAGGAAATTCATATTATGATAATAGAAAATACCAGAAAGCTGACTCAGCAATCAATGAAGCCTACAATTTATATAACGCTTTGACTACCCCGCCAAATACCGATCTGGCTTTTTCGTTGCATATGCTAGGTGCAATAGCCAGAAAAACGGGGGATTTAGAAAAAAGTGAAGACTTCCTTTTAGAAGCATTGGCTATGAAAGAAAAATTATTTACTGCACCCCATTTGGAAATTGCCTATACCTATAATTTTTTAGGAAGTCTATACCAATCACTCGGTGAATACAAAAAAGCCATGCAATACATTAAGGCATCTCTGGAACAACGAAAATCAATACTAGGAGAATCTCATGTTGAAACAATTGCGAGTATGTCGAATTTAGCAAGAACTTATAGTTTCCTGGAGCAGCCAAATGAAGCAGTCCCATTGTATGAAAAAGCATTAATAAAAATTGATTCCTTATTTGGTAAATCGCATCCTTACTATGCGGGAATATTAGAGAGTCTGGCGAAAGTTTATTTAAAAACAGGGGCCATAGAGAAGGCCAAGGCTAGTTTAATAACCACAATTTCAATAAACCAAGATTTGTTTCCTCAAGAAGATCCCCGACAAGCCTCACCAGTAATTTTTTTGGGTAAAATTGCCATGCAAGAAAATGACTTTCCAAAAGCAAAAGAATATTTAGTGAAGGGTCTGAAGTTAAGGCAGGCTTCCTTGCCGGAGGGAGACAAGTTAATTGCTCAAAGCCAAAGGGATCTTGCTTTATGCCTGATGGGTTTAGGCGATTTTGGAGAAGCGATTCATTATTACGAAGCAGCTTTACAAACCTATTTTGCAGCTTCAAACCCATCTAAAGAAAATATTGACAGTATTAAATCAGAATTATTGAGTGCCAGACAAAATAATATTAAATGATTTTTACGATAGGATTGGAGAATAAGCAATGCCACCGCAAAAATCATTTAATGTAAAGTCACTTAAACAAAGACTTACTCCAAGGCTTCAAAATCTACCCAAGCAGGTCTTAAATATATTAATGGAATATTCCCTAACAGGAAACAACATTAACATCAACTTTAGTAGGAAAACCTTTTTGTGTGGATTCCAAACAGATTTTGGTTGGCTTACTAAAATTTTCATCCGCCCTAAACTTCCATATTAAACCGTCTTTATATTCAACTGCTATCCTAATACTATAAGCTCCGGCTGGCACCGTTTCTACTTTTTTTGTACTGGTAGGAATATTCCCACTTGGAATACTTTTACTCTTTACACTTCCATCCTCAAGAATTTTATACGTTATGGTAAATCGCATGGTCATCCCTAAAAATCCATTTCTATTATTTAGTGAAACAGTTTGAGAAGGGTATGCACTTTCAGTACAGGTTTCTATTTCATATTCAGTGGTATACCCCAATTTTGCATTGGTATTGTCTTTAAGGTATTTCAGGCTATATGCAATGGGTACACCTGGATTTTCCCGGCTATAGACGGCATTTTCTCCCTGCAGTACATCCTCTAAATCCCCGAAATTTTTGGCAGATATTGCCGATGAAGTTGCTTGGGCTCCTCCTCCCATGGTAACAACTGTTATGGAAGCCTTATTCAGGATCGTTTTGTATTTTGTTTCAATATCTCCCGAAGCAGAAGATAATCCTGTCACATAATTAAATGCTCCTTTCAATTCTCCATCTGTGGCCTCCTCGCTCGTTACCATCCTAAACATAATTATTCGACCATAGGATACCGAATGCACATAGGCCGGTGGTCCATCTTGACTAAATTTAGCTTTAACATCAGCAATGGTAGCATTCCTTCCAAAAAATTCCCCCGGATTTTCAGGCGCATTCATGGCTATGGTATAGAACCGCTGTTTGAATACCATCATGGCCACTCTTTCGGTTTTGCTTGAAGTATAGTTAAATTGCGCCTGTGCATCTCCCCTGGCCCACTCTACATTCAAACCGACATCCAAGCTTAACTGTTTGGATGAATAGGAAGTAGCTGCCGTATAAGATGAATTAGACGCTATGGTATAGCCATCTGGTTTGGCATTTGCATTCCACCACTCAAGGGCCTCATCAATTTTGGCCTGAACGCTGGTATTGCTTGCATTTTCTATTTCTATATTGCCTCTCTCCCCAATTCCTGGTAAATCAAGTCTGAGATCAATGGGTGAGCGATCAATGGTCACCGGAGTTGGCAAACCTCCTAAGGTGGCTTTATCAGCAATAACAAGTGCTCCCGGATATATTATCCCATCCGTAGGACGGAGAATGGCTATTTCCTCAAAATTATTTTTCAAACTTATTTTCTGAGTCAAACAGGTGGTTACAAAACCTTTCCCTGATGTCACACGCCTGACAGGTGCTCCTACTTCCTCTCTACTTTGGTTGCCGGCAATACTTTGTTCATTGAAAAGTTCCTTTTTATCAAATTCAAGGTCCTTAACAAATTCACTTATGGTCGCCGCATCCGGCGAAATCTTTATGGGTACATCTTTGACAATTAACTCACAAGAAGTAAGTACAAACCAAAAGCAAATACAAATAGACGAAGTTGTTCTGATTGATATCGCATTTTTCATAGTTTCTAGAAATTAGTTGAGTTATATTTCTAAAAGCGATAAAAAATAATGAAAAGGTTAATCAGGATTGAAAAAAATATTTCTCTAAGTTTAAATTCGAATTTTATGAACTAGACAAACTAACCTTTTCAAGCTAACACTGCAGGATGTTTCTTTATTTCATGAGATAAAACAAAGCCTATCGATGAGGTTCTTTTTCCAAGTAGGAATTAGAAAAAACTTCAAAAAAGTGCAACAGATAAAATAATATTAATTGCCAAATTATCAAATTTGAATTATCATTGTAATTAGAAATAGGTCGTTAGCTCAGTTGGTTCAGAGCGCTGCCTTGACAGGGCAGAGGTCACCAGTTCGAGCCTGGTACGACCTACAATTTTTATTATTAGCTATTGAGTTTTCTTGTTAAATAATTAACTTCTTCTTTTAGGCTTTCAATTTTCCCTTGTAGATGAGCGATGGCATATAATCCTTCCATATTGATTTCCAACTCATAATGCAAACGCGATAGTCGCTCTAGAAGTGACAAATCATCCTGTAAGACATACTGTTTTTCTTCCACTACAATAATTTCACAAAGGTCTTGCTCTGCAAGGGAATAGACAAAAGTCAGGTCAATATTACAGGATTTGCAAAACTTATCCAATGAAACTAGGTCTTCCTTTAAATTATCCATGATTTCTAAGCTTAGCCAATTGTTCAAATAGTTTTTTCTCTTCTGCTGTTAAGTTTTTGGGGATATCGACTGTATATTGTAAATACAAATCTCCAAAAACACCTTCCTTATTATAAACAGGGAAACCTTTCCCTTTAAGTTTTACTTTGGTTCCACTTTCTGTACCCTCAGGCACTTTTAATTTAACCTTACCGCTAAGTGTGGAAACAATTATTTCACCACCTAAAATGGCAGTGTACAAATCTATTTTAACCTCTTTATGCAAATCGCTTCCCTCCCTTTTATATTCGGGATCCGAGTGGATTTTAAAAGTAATGTATAAATCTCCATTCGGCCCACCATTGATTCCTTCACCTCCATGATTTTTAATTTTAATGGTTTGCCCATCTTCAACTCCTGCTTTTATGGTCAACCTTATTTTTTTACCATTGATTTCCAAAGTACGCTTGTGGGATTCAAGCACATCTCTTAATTGGAGTTCTAAAGCAGCATGCAGGTCTTGCCCCTTAAATTTAATGCTTGAGCCGGAGGAACTTCTTCCCCCTCCTCCAAACATCGAATCAAAAAAATCAGAAAATCCTCCATCCCTAAAAGCCTGTTCAAAATCAGCATTACTGTATTGATTTTGACTTCCCCCTCTCCTACCATTCTCGGCATTTTGATCAGTTTCTTGGTGTTTCCAATTCTCCCCATACCGATCATACTTTTTGCGTTTTTCAGGATCACTCAACACCTCATTGGCTTCATTAATGGCTTGAAACTTCTTCTCTGCTTCTTTGTCGTTAGGATTGAGATCGGGATGGTATTTTCTGGCCATCTTCCTGTACGCTTTTTTAATTTCATCAGAAGTAGCCGTTTTATTTATTCCCAAAAGTTTATAATAATCAATAAATTTCATGGTATATAAATAGCGTTAATTTTGTTAAAAGCAACGTGATACAATAATTCATGAATATACAAAAATTGTGATTTATTAGTATATTTGACAAGCCTTAACTTCAATTGAAATCATAATGAAAAAATTTATTGGTCCTGCGATCATTCTGCTGCTTATTGTAATTGCCGGTGTCTTTTGGTGGAGGTATTATTTTGTATTTGCTGAAGGGGTCAAAGCCGGGAATTTGAATTATTTTGAGAAGAAAGGCTTTATTTTTAAAACATGGGAAGGAAGATTGGTGCAGGACGGTTTCCAAAGCCCTAATCCCGGTGCACTTCAAAGCAATGAATTTAGATTTAGTGCTGAAGGGGATTCCGTGGCTTTAATTTTAGAACGCTCCGGAGGTAAATTTGTAGAACTTCGCTATAAAGAATATTTAAATCCAATCCCTTGGAGGGGAGCAAGTGAATATGTAGTTACAGAGATCATCCAGGTGGGTGATTCAAGGACTGATAATTTCCCCATAAAATAAACCCTAAAATATTGCGAGTTTTTTCTGTCAAATTCATTAAAATCAGGCCTTAACCACCATTTAAACCCTGATTTAATAAAGAATCCTAGTAGCATATTATTTTTTTTTACCACCCAAAATAATAATTATTGGAAACTTATCTATAAGGTTAATTTAACCTTATAATAGTTTTTTATTGCCCATTATAATTTCCCTGATAAACCCATTCGTATTATTTATACAGCCAGCTTAATATCTATTTAAACTATTTTAAAAAATGTAAAGCTTGTTTAAAGCTGATATAAGATCAGCTTATTTTCATTTTAACATAAATTATTCATTTTTTTAATGTAATTTATGTTACAAGAAATACCCTCCCGGATCAATTATAACTCAAAAAACCAATAGGTACTCTATTCTATAAATTCATGAAGCAATAGAATTAAAACATTATTCAACCAATAGAGTTAAGCTAATGGGGAAATATTGCTTATTTCAATTATAATAGTTTAAATTAATTTAGTTGATAAAGCACTATCCTTATTAAACGCCTAAAGTCCATATAATATTCATTTTGTACAATTAATAATTTGTTTTAAAGAATATGGTTTAAAAGAAAAATAATTGGATCTGAATTAAAAAAGTATCTACTGTTGAGTAGCACAAGTGCTTTACAATTCTTTATTACTTGACCAAATGAAAAACCCTAACTTTGAAAATATTTTAATAATAACAAATAACACAAAACATTATTTGCTGTTAAACAAAACATTTGAGGAGTTTAAAGAAACCGATCAGCAACTTTTATGGTGCAAATCGGTCAAAGAAATACCACAAATTAATTTTGATTGCGTATTATTTACGGTAGAAAGTACAAATCAAAATTTTGGTAATATCATTAGGCAATTAAATCATAGCCTTATCCAAGTACCACTTATCGCTTTAACCTCTCAGGAAAACCTAACATTCACAATAAAATTATTGGATCAAGGAGTAGAAGATTTTTTGGTATTGGAGCGTTTAGATAAATTTCAATTGTTTAAATCTCTAACCACCTCCTACCGGAAAAATAGATTTGATAGAAACTCCACCGATAATGAAAAATCTGCTAATTATCCTTCACTCAATTTGGATAAAAATTTTTACAAAGTTCTTTTTGATGAAAGTAGCGTAGCTCAATTTCTTTGCAGGGCAGACGATTTATCCATCATTCAATCATCCAAAAAGGCAACTGAATTATCGGTTTTAACCGGACACAGGGTTGAATTTATTTATGAGGTGTTTTCAGCAGTAAAGGACTGGCTAATTCAAAACATAATAAATAAAGCAACCTACAAAACCAGTGCAACTATTCAAACAGTCTTAACTCCAAAGGAAAACAATTCCGAACCATTAACCCTAAAAATAAAAATACAATGGATTGATAATAAGAATTATCCATTGGTTTTAATTTCTTGTCTTGATATTACCGAACTGGAGAAAACCAAAGAATCCTTAAACAAAAGTAAAAACAGCTACCAATTGGTTCTCCAAGCAACAAACAATGTTACTTGGGAATATGATATAGGATTGGATAAACTTGAATGGAGTGAAAATTTCACTTCTTTATTTGGCTATAGGTCAGAACAGATTAGCAATATCACTGAACTGGCTGAGAAAATACATCCGGAAGACCGCGAAGTTACATTAGATGATTTTAAAAAGGCTTTATCTGGAATGGACCAAAAGTGGAATGGGAACTACCGCTTTCAAAAATCAGATGGAAGCTATGCTTATGTGTTCGAACAATGCGTGTTTATTAGGAACCCAGAAGGCAAGGCCATTCAGGCTTTCGGTGCCATGCAGGATGTCACCAAGAAAAAGGTAAGACAACACCAATTGAATTTAATGGAAAAGGTTGTCAAAAGTGCCAATGATCCTATTTTAATCACAGAAGTGGATGAAATCAATCCTTCCGGACCGAAAATAATTTTCGCTAATGATGCATTTTTAACCCAAACAGGATATTCAAAGGAGGAAATAGTAGGTAAATCACCTCGAATTTTACAAGGTGAAAAAAGTAACAAAAAGGAATTGAAAAGGTTAAAAAAAGCCTTGATGAATGGGTATCCTTGCCGGATTGAAACCATCAATTATAAGAAAGACGGAACCGAATTTTGGGTTGAATTTTCAGTGGTACCTATTTCTGATGAAAATGGTTTGATAACAAATTGGATAAGTATCCAACGACAAGTTACAGATGTGATTAAAAAAAGAGAACTGGAAGAAGTTTATAAAAAAATGAACTTCGCTGTTGCCCAACCAAAGAATATTGAGGATAAATTTTCTGCCTTACTAAAAGTAATATTAAATTTTACCGGCTTGGAAGTAGCTGAGGGCTGGATAATGAATATTGACAACAGCAAGCTCAACAAAGTCATCACTAGTACCTCCAAAGCTAAGTATGAGGATTTTCCTAAGCTCCGCTCTTCTTTTAAGGAAGCAAAATATGGTGTTCGGTTGCCTGGTATTGCCTGGGAAAAAGGACAAATTATTTTTTGGGAGGACAGCAGAAACAATGCTGATATCGTAGGCATTGATGAAATGAAAATTTTCGGATTAAACTCTGCTATTGGAATTCCAATTTTTAATAACAAAGACCTAGTGGGGGTTATAACAATATTCACAAGTAAAAAACAAATCCAACTGGAACAACATTTCCCATTTTTTGAAAGCCTAAGTAATCGGTTGGGCCTGGAGATAATGCGACTGAAAAGTGAAAACGAGCTGCTTACTATATTTGAATTAATACCTAATTTACTAATTGTAACAGATGCCAAAGGAGTAGTGGTCAAAGGAAATAAAGAAGCCTCAAAGACCTTTGAATGCACTGAAACGGAATTAAAAGGCATTTCTTTCAGAAACATGATACCTTTTTCTGATCGAATAAAATTTAATGATTTTGTAGCCAAAATTGAACAATCTAGAAAGATCGATGAGATTGACATACCTATATTAATTAATGACCAAATAAAATGGATCAACCTAACCGCCACTTTCCTTCCTTCTGAATCATTTATTTACTGTGTAGGAAAAGACATAACCCATCAAAAATACCTAGAAGATTTAATAAAAAGGACCAATGAAATAGTTAAGATAGGTACTTGGGAAGTTAATCTGTCTCAAAAAAAATTGTATTGGTCGCCAATGACAAAATTCATCCATGATTTAGATGAAGATTATATACCTAATTTGGGAAGTGCTATTAACTTTTATACAGAAGGTCAATCACGTGATTTAATTAAAAAAAAGGTTGATTTAGCCACGAAAGGTAACATTAGTCATTTTGAATTGGATGCTCAATTGGATACAGCAAAAGGCAGAACAATATGGGTTAGAGTGCAGGCTGAAACAGAGTGGATTAATGGAAAGCTTCATCGAATTTACGGTAGTATCCAAGACATTGACGAAAGGAAAAAAACTGAACAAGAAATCATGGAAGCCAAAATGCGCTATGAATTGGCATCAAAGGCTTCCACGATTGGAGTTTGGGACTGGAATATAGAGAAAAACACCATAGTGTGGGATGAAACCATGCAAAAATTATATCAAAGAAATATAAGCAATTCAGTAGATCAATATGCCGAATGGAAATTAAGTTTGCATCCTGAAGATCGTGAAGCCCAAGATTCTCTGATTCAAGAAGCCTTAATGGGAAATAAAGACTATAATACTCAATTTAGAATTATTCTCCCGGATTCAGGGGAAATAAGATTCATTAAAGCGGTGGCCTATATTGTCCGAAATAATTCAGATAAGCCGGTGAGAATGGTTGGGATTAATTATGATGTTACTGAAGAAGAGGTATATAAAAAGGAGTTAGAAAGAGTTAACCGAGAAAGAGAAGAAATCTTGGGTAGTATCACCGATGGATTTTTCTCTGTCGATAAAGATTGGGTTGTGACCTACTGGAATAAAGCTGCTGAGAAAATATTGCAAAAACCACGTGAAGAAATAGTTGGAAGAAATGTATGGGAGGTTTATGGTGATGCCATTGACCTGAAATTTTTTAAAGAATACGCTATAACCATGGAAACCGGGGAGCAAAGGCAGTTTGTTGAATATTATCCTGGTAAAGACATTTGGCTCGAAATATCATCCTTTCCAAAGGAAAATGGCATAGTTGTATATTTCAAAAATATAACCGCAAGAATAAGACAGCATCAAAAATTAGCAGAGGTTAAACTTCTTCAAGAACATGTAATCAACAGTACAGAAGACCTTATTTGGGCAGTTGATGATCAGTATAAATTGATTTTAGCCAACAATGCTTTCTTTGATGAAATGGAAAGGATATCTGGTTACAGGTTAAAATTGGGTGAAAGAGTTGCAAATTTTGTTGGAGACGATACTCCTTTTTATGAGGATGCCAATAATTTTTGGAACGAAAAGTATAAAAATGTATTGACAGGCTTACAACAAAACTTGACTTATGAATCTAAAATCCCTAATAAGGAATCAAAAATTTATCAAGTTGGCTTTTAC
>NZ_CAXBOC010000104.1:0-12760 GCF_963976465.1 uncultured Cyclobacterium sp.
AAAGAGAACAACCTTATTTGGTGGCCCATGCCAAGAATGCCTTAAGTGGACTTGCCCCTTTTAAAATCTTTTCCAGTTATCACTGGGAGGATTTCCAAACCTTGGTAGTTGAGATTAAATACATTGAAAGCCCCCACACCGAAACACTTAAATTTTCCTTCGATAAAAACAAAGTTACCTTTGAATCTAGTAGTCTTGGAAGTAGGGGAAAAACCAATGTACTTCATGGAATGCTAATTGAATAGCAATGGGCTTGACCTTTCATTTAATCCGAGAGATGCAATAGCCCATCAATTACCTACTGAAATCCATTCAAAATCAGCCACTTGGTATAATTGAATTTTAGCAATAGGGTGGTACTTTTTCTTCAATCCTAAGCATTTTTTATCTTATTTTTTTAATTAATTAATAGTCAACTTCTACAATTTTATGTTACTAAATTTGATAAATGTTACTAAAATCGTATATTAACAAAAAATACGTAACAAAAGAAATTGACAAAGAGAACAAAAAGCCAAATGGCTATTTTAAAAGCTGCCAAGGACTGCTTCTGGAAGTACGGGATCAATAAGGTCACAGTGGAAGAAATATGTGAGAAAGCAGGGGTAAGCAAAATGACTTATTATAGAAATTTCGCCAATAAAAAGGTTGTCGCCATCATGGTATTAAAAGACATCATCTTTAGGAGCGAGCAATTGTATGATGAAATCATGAGTAAGGAGATTGATTTTCCGAACAAAATCAAAGAGGTCATTGTATTGGAACATGAGTTTTCCCGTGGCATTAGTCAAGAGTTTATCCAAGATGTGACCAATAATGAGGATGAGGAATTACAACAACTGATGGATGAAGCCAATAAAAAAGGCCAGCAAAAATTTATTCATCACATGAAAGAGGCACAGAAGGAGGGGTGGATAAGAAAAGACCTGCATTTTCCATTTCTTATCCATATGATGAACGACATCAACATTAAATTAAGGGATGAAAAATTAATTGCCATGTATGATAGTTTAGAGGACTTAATCATGGAATTGGTTAATTTCTTTTTTTATGGCATTGTATCTCATGAAAAATTAAAATGAAGGTTTCAGGCTTTTTATTGGTTTTATTTTTATTTTGGATTAGGCCATCCACTGCCCAAAAGGCATCTTTTCATGGACAAGCTTCGGTTGTAGGTAGTTTCAGTCCTAAAAATGATTTGCCATATTTTTTCGGAACAAGGTATATTCCTGAATTTAGGCTTACGACTAAAATAGATTCCGTAAAAAATATAGACCTGCTGGCCTCAGCCAATTTATCAAGTACGGTTCTTTTTTCTGACTTAAATGAATCCCAAACTAATTTTAACCTCAATCCTTATCGAATATGGCTCAGGTACAGTTCCAAACAGTTTGAATTAAGATTGGGCTTACAAAAAATAGACTTTGGATCAGCGACAATCTTACGTCCCTTGCAATGGTTCAATCAAATAGATCCAAGAGATCCGTTACAACTGACCAATGGTGTCTATGGAATTATGGGTAGGTATACCTTTTTAAACAATGCCAATATTAGATTGTGGGGACTTTATGGCAATGAAAAGGCCAGGGGATTTGATGTGGTCCCTACCAACAAGACAATTCCTGAATTTGGAGGAAGGATACAACACCCGGTGTCCAAAGGAGAGTTAGCTTTCTCCTATCACCATCGTAGCGCAAATACCACAAAACTAGACTTTGTCAATACTTTTAGTAAAATTCCGGAAAACCGATTGGCTTTGGATGGAAAATGGGATGTAGGCATAGGTTTATGGTTCGAATCAGTTTATATCCATCGCAAAAAAAACATTGGGAACCTGACCAACCAAACCTTATTAAATCTAGGCGTAGACTATACTTTCCCTATAGGTACAGGTTTAAATGCGGTAGCTGAACACATGCAAATCAATTTTGATGAAGAGCAATTTTCAGTAAATAATGGGATGCACTTATCTGCTGCTACTTTTATGTATCCACTAAGCTTTTTTGATAACCTTAGCACTGTTATTTATTACGATTGGAGTTCAGAAAATACTAGTTTCTTTCTAAATTATTCACATCAATTTAAAAAACTGACCGGTTACCTTATGGGCTTTTATAACCCTGAAAGTTCGCAAACCGGTATTCAACAAAATGAGTTATTCAACCAGTTCAAAGGTCCAGGAATTAGGTTGATGCTGGTCTATAACCATTAACAAAAGCATTATGGAACATATCATTTCATTGTCACATGTAACCAAAGAATTTGAAGTAGGAGATGGTCACTTCACAGCTTTAAATGATGTCTCATTATCTTTCAAATCGGGTGAATTTGCAGGCTTTGTAGGCCCCAGTGGTTCAGGAAAAACCACATTATTAAATATTATTGGTTCCTTGGATAGTCCCACCGATGGCAAAGCAATAGTTATGGGAAAAGACATTGCCAAACTCAGTCACAAGGCTTCCGCCCACCTACGGAACTTACACATAGGCTTTATTTTTCAGGTATTTAACCTTCTCCCGGTTTACACAGTGTTTGAGAATGTAGAATTTGCTTTACTTCTTCAAGATGTACCCAAGGAAACCAGAAAAAAAGAAGTAATGGAAGCTTTGGAATGGGTTGGTCTGGAAAAGATGGCCCAAAAAAGACCTGACAAATTATCAGGAGGAGAAGGACAAAGGGTGGCCATAGCCAGGGCCATGGTAAAAAAACCAAAAATATTGCTTGCAGATGAACCAACAGCCAATTTGGATTCGGCCAATGCACATGCCATATTGAAAACCATGAAAAATTTGAACAAGGAATTGGGAACAACTTTTCTTTTCTCTACGCATGATGAAAAAGTGATGACCTATCTTGATCGTACCGTATCCTTAAAAGATGGAAAGGTTGTTTCTGATGTATGGGATAACCAAAGTATTCAATCATGAAATTGGCCTTTATCCTTGCCTACAAAAACCTAATAGGGGCAGGTTTAAGAACCTGGCTGAACGTTGGTATTCTAGCCTTTACGTTTATCCTTATCCTATTCTACAATGGCTTATTGGATGGTTGGAACCAACAGGCCAAGCTGGCATCAATTGAATGGGAGTATGGCTATGGCGAATTGCGTGCCACCAATTATGATCCCTATGATCCTTTCTCCATACAAGATGGGCATCAATCTTACAAACCGGAAGACTTTAATATGTTAACGCCCATTTTGATCCGACAGGCTTCCATTTATCCTCATGGAAGAATGCTGTCCATTTCTCTTAAAGGGATACCCCATGATCAAGAGCAGCTGAAATTACCAACCACTTTTTTAAACCCCTCGCAAGGTGAAATTCCTGTAATCATTGGCAAAAGGATGGCTGCCGCCGCCAAATTAACAGAAGGAGAAGAAGTACTGTTGCGTTGGAGAGATAAGCATGGAACCTTTGATGCCTTGCCTGTTACAATAGTTAAGGTTTTTGATTCTGATGTAGGGAGTATAGATTCCGGTCAAATGTGGATAGGCTTGGCTCAACTTCAAGAAATGACCGGTTTTAAAGATGAAGCTACTTATTTTGTTGCCAGTAAAAATTATACACATCAAGAAAGAAATGGCTGGAATTTTATCCCACAAGAAACCTTACTTGAGGATATAAACAAGCTAATTGCTTCCAAAAAGATTTCCGGATCGATAATGTATCTATTGCTATTGGCCATTGCCTTATTGGCTATTTTTGATACCCAGGTATTGTCTGTTTTTCGCAGACAGAAAGAGATAGGAACTTATATCGCCATGGGAATGACCAGATTACAAGTGGTAGGTTTATTTACAGTAGAAGGCAGTATGTACAGTCTTCTTGCAATGCTCTTTGGCGCTTTAGTAGGAATACCTATACTTAGTTTCTTGGCCGTGAAAGGCATTTCATTTCCTGAAGTAACGCAAGGCATGGGGGTGACCATGGCCGAAAGAATTTTCCCTGTTTTTAGCCTTCAGCTAATTGCAGGAACCATGTTATTGTTGATCATTTCAGCAACTATCGTTAGCTTTTTGCCTGCTAAAAAAATAGCAAATATGAATCCAGTTGAGGCCTTAAAAGGAAAGTTACAATGATTAAATTTTTGTTTAAAGGAATTATTCGGGACAAGAGTAGGAGCATACTTCCAATTGTTGTCATTGCTCT
The DNA here is from genome assembly GCF_963976465.1 of uncultured Cyclobacterium sp. Lineage (NCBI taxonomy): Bacteria > Pseudomonadati > Bacteroidota > Cytophagia > Cytophagales > Cyclobacteriaceae > Cyclobacterium > uncultured Cyclobacterium sp. Next base: position 4,152 of record NZ_CAXBOC010000104.1, read on the forward strand.
TGGTGTATCCCTTACCATTGTATTGAGCGGTTTTCTCAGTGGTGCCATGACGGATATGGTAGATCAAAATGCAAGATTTGAAACCGGTCATGTGAAGATTATGTCCAGGGCCTATGCTGAAAACAAAGAGCAACTTCCCAATGACTTGGCCTTGCTGGGAGTTGACAGTTTGGTTTCCTATTTAAAGTCTAATTATCCGGATTTACAATGGGTGGAAAGAATTCGTTTTGGAGGATTGCTGGATGCTCCGGATTCCGAAGGTGAATCAAAAGGCCAGGGGCCTGCCGCCGGAATAGCCATCAATTTGCTGGATGCTTCCAGTGGAGAAGTAGAGCGAATGAATATTGAAAAGGCCATCGTCTCGGGTGCTTTGCCTGATGAGGCCAATGAAGCACTTATTGGGGATGAGTTTGCAAAAAAATTAAAACTTAACATAGGAGATGAGGTCACCTATTTTGGTACCACCATGAATGGCAGCATGACTTTTCAGAATTTCACTATCAGCGGGACCGTTCGTTTTGGCATGGCAGCCATGGATAAAGGTGCCATTTTGCTGGACATTTCAGCAGCTCGACAAATGCTGGACATGCAAAATGGGGTCGGGGAAATACTTGGTTTTTTTCACAATGGTGTGTATAATGATAAAGCTGCTTTGGCTTTGGAAAACTCCTTTAATGATCAATTAAAGAGCAATCCTGATGAGTATGCGCCCCAGATGTTTACCCTTCGCTCACAAAATAATTTGGGAGACCTGCTGGATTATGCCAATAGTATGTCAGCCATTTTTGTGATGATTTTTGTAGGAGCCATGTCAGTTGTCTTATGGAATACAGGTTTGATAGGAGGACTCAGACGGTACCAGGAGTTTGGAATACGACTGGCTTTAGGAGAGTCTAAAGGCAAAATCTATCGTTCATTGGTGATAGAAGCTACCCTTATAGGAGTGATTGGTTCTTTGATTGGTACAGGCATAGGCCTGGTAGGTGCATTTTATTTACAAAATTATGGGATCAACATTGCAGGGATGGTGGATAACTCTTCCATGATGATGCCTACGGTAATGCGTGCCAAGGTAACCCCTAACCTCTATTTTATTGGTTTTATTCCGGGAGTATTTGCCATGGTTTTTGGAAATATGCTTTCAGGTATAGGAATATATAAAAGAGAAACAGCCAGTTTATTCAAAGAGTTAGAAGTGTAAAATCTATTATGCGATGATTACAACAAGAAATTATACAGGAAAAATGAAAATAAACATCCTTCTTTTCAGTTTTTTATTTATGTGGATAATGCCCGGTCAGGCGCAGGATGCACAGACTATCCTTGATAAGGTAGATAAAAATATGGTTTCGAAAACAGAAATAACGGAATCAGAGATGGTCATAAGAGGAAAAAGAAATGTCCAAACCATAGGTTCAAAATCCTATACCGAAGGCAATAAAAAATCTTTTACAGAATACCTTTATCCGGAACGGGAGAGAGGAACGAAGATGTTAAAACTGGAAGACCGCCTATGGATCTATTCCCCATCAACAGACAGAACCATACAGCTATCAGGTCATATGCTTCGCCAATCTGTTATGGGTTCCGATTTGTCCTATGAAGACATGATGGAAGATAGAAAATTGAAGGATATTTATGATGCAATCATTGTAGGAGAAGAAACCATTGATGAAAGGAAAACTTGGATTTTGGAATTAACTGCTTCGGTAGAGGATGTAAGTTATTACAAGCGGAAAATATGGGTGGATCAGGAGCGATTTATTCCCCTTAAAGAAGAATTGTTTGCCAAAAGTGGTCAACTCTTAAAAAAAACAACATTGTCTGACATTTCACAGATTGACGGTCGATGGTATCCTAAAAAAATCAACTTTAAGGATGTTTTAAAATCAGGCAATGGAACAGATTTTATTATTAAGAAAATTCAATTCAATCCAACCATCCCTGCATATATTTTCACCAAAGCATCCTTAAAAAAATAAGAGTAAAAATTAGCCAAAAATTTCAGTAGTCAATTGAATTGCCCATGAAATTATCCTTTCAGCTTGCCTTTAGAAACCTTATGGGTGCCGGGTTAAGAACCTGGCTTAATGTGGGGATTTTGACTTTTACTTTTTTGGTTATCCTTTTCTACAATGGATTACTGGATGGCTGGAACCTACAGGCCAAGAGGGATGCTATCAATTGGGAATTTGGTTACGGTCAATTTCAACACAAAAATTATGATCCATACAATCCTTTTAGTTTGCAGGATGCACATGGTGTATTTAATATTAGAAATACCTCAGGTCTAATTCCCCTACTGATGCGGCCGGCATCAATATTTCCCAATGGTAGAATGCTGTCCGTTACTTTAAAAGGTCTACCCAAAAACCAACAACTGCTAAAAATTCCGGTAGATCAATTGAATGAACAGGTGGGGGCAATACCCGTGGCCATAGGCAAAAGAATGGCAAAAACAGCCAAACTTTCCTTAGGCGATGAAATAAGCTTACGTTGGCGTGATAAAAATGGCACATTCGATGCTGCGAATGTGAAGGTGGATGCCATTTTTAATACAACCATAAATACAGTGGATCAAGGTCAAATCTGGATGCGTTTGGCGGACCTATGGCGGATTACCGGAATGAACAATGAAGCAACCCTTATGATTGCAGATCAGCCTATGCCTGATACCAGTTACAAAGATTGGAATTATGTTAATCAAGAAAAGCTTTTACAGAACATTAACGATGTCATAGAAGTAGAAAGAGCTAGTGCAAGGGTTATTTATTTTATATTATTGGCCATTGCCTTATTGGCTATTTTTGATACTCAGGTATTGTCCGTATTTCGGAGACAAAAGGAAATAGGCACCTATATCGCTCTGGGAATGACAAAGAGTGACGTCATAGGACTTTTTACCCTAGAAGGCAGTATGTACAGTTTATTTTCCATGTTATTGGGAACACTTATTGGACTGCCTTTATTTGGTTATTTGTCACAAAAAGGAATTTCTTTCGGCGCATTTACCGCGGATTTGGGAATAGGAATGGGAGATAGAATTTATCCATCTTTTAGTCCTTCGCTTTTGATTTCTTCGGCCCTAATAATAATAATTTCTGCCACAATAGTTAGCTTTATTCCTGCCCGTAAGATTGTCACCATGAATCCTATAGATGCTTTGAGAGGGAAACTTCAATAAATATTATGATTATATTAGATTCAATTTGTATAGCCTTTAAGAAACCCAATGTTCACATCCATTCAATTTAATATTGCTGCTTTCTTGCTTGTGTTTAGTTCAAGCCTGCTTTATGCACAAGTACCATTGCCTTCAAAAGCCCAGCTGGCATGGCAGAATGCGGAACAAGTAGCTATTTTCCATTATGATTTGCATGTATTTGATGGAGAAAAATACAATCAAGCGAAAAATAGAATTACACCAATTCCTGATTATAATATTTTCAATCCTATAAAATTAGACACAGACCAATGGGTTAAAGCTGCAAAAGATGCAGGTTGTAAAATCGCTATACTGACAGCCACCCATGAAACCGGTTTTGCTTTGTACCAAAGCGACGTTAACCCTTATTCTCTAAAAGCAGTAAAATGGCAAGATGGCAAAGGTGACCTTGTCAGGGATTTTGTGGCGTCCTGTAGGAAATTTGGTGTATTACCTGGGATCTATATTGGTATTCGATGGAATTCTTTTTACGGGGTGCATGATTTTAAGGTAAACGGAACCAATCAATTTGCAAAAGAAAGACAAGCCCATTATAACAGGATATGTGAAGGAATGGTTGAAGAACTCATGTCGCGGTATGGTGATTGGGCCATTGTTTGGTTTGACGGAGGAGCACACGGGCCTGAACAAGGAGGTCCTGATGTTTTGTCTATTTTTGAAAAACACCAACCCAATGGCCTATTTTACCACAACTTGCAAAGGGCTGATATACGCTGGGGAGGTAGCGAAAGCGGGACAGTTCCTTACCCTTGTTGGGGCACCTATATTACGCCTTCTTGGTTCAATAATAGAGGGGATAAGGATGGTTTTAAACCCTTGAAACACGGCTATCCGGAAGGTAAATATTATATTCCTGCCATGAGTGATGCCCCGCTCAGGGGATACAATGGGAGGCATGAATGGTTTTGGGAACCCGGGGATGAGGATCATATATTTCCTTTGGAAGATTTAATGAACATGTATAATAAGTCGGTGGGCCGAAACACTACACTAATCATAGGCCTAACTCCTGACCCTGAGGGCTTACTTCCGGAACCTGACGTAATAAGATTAAAGGAATGGGGCAAAGAAATAAAGAAACGGTTTTCGAATCCCATTGCAAAAACGTCTGGTTCAGGTAAAATAATTAGCTTAACTTTACCTTCCAAGGCGAATATTGACCATGTTATAATTTTGGAAAATATCATCAATGGTGAAAGGGTACGGTCTTTTCGCATTAAAGGAAAGCTTGATGGTCATTGGGTGAAAGTATTTGATGGAAGTGTAATCGGCCATAAATTAATTGTTCCGGTTTTTCTTGAAAACTATACTGAATTAAAACTTATCATTGACCATTCAATTGGAGACGCTCAAATCTTAAGTTTTGAAGCCTATAACTCAAAAAAGCCTTATTAATAAAAATTTTGAATATTATCTATTGTTTTTGTTAGGAGAGTTCAAAACAATAATTTTCGATGGGAAGAATAATTTTATTTAATCGATGAAAAGCCTAAGAACATGGATAATCCTATTAATCAATTCTTTGGTGTTTTTGGTGGTGGTTACACTTTCAATTTTTTCATACAAGGAATTTAAAAATGCTTTGGATGAAAGGGTTTTACTTCAACTTTCCTCTATCAAAAAGCTTAAACGAATTCAACTTGAAGCCCTTTTAAAATCTGAGATGGATGATTTTAAAAAATTAAATCTGGAATCCACCGACTCCATATCAGATCCATACAGCCTAATTGGTAAAGATATTAACAATGAATGCCTATTAAAAAAATTGAATTTAATGCCGGAAGGAGAGCGTTTTATTGATATTACCTCATGTGGCAGCGGAGGAGTACCTAAACTGGCCATGGTAAAAAAAACAGGAAGTAGGGTAGATCATATTCAGTTTATTGATGCTAATAAGATTCAGGATATTTTAATGGAACGTACCGGAATGGGAGAAAGTGGAGAAACCTACTTGGTGGGTAGAGATTTACGAATGCGTTCTATTTCTAGGTTTATGCCTGATACACCTCCCGCACAAATAAATGCACCAACTTTAGGAGCTAAATATGCTTTGCAAGGCATCAATGGTTCTGGAATTATTGATGATTATCGGGGTATTTCTGTCTACAGTTCCTATCATAAATTGGATATAGCTAATTTAGACTGGGCCATTTTATCAGAAATTGATGTAAAAGAAGTAGAAGCTCCTCTATTAATTATGAGAAATAAACTATTCCTCATCTCATTCTTGGTATTGCTTTTCGCTTTGACTTTTTCATTTTTAATTACTGTTGTATTATCAAAACCATTAATGAAAATGCGTCTATTCCTCAACTTTATGACACGAGGAAATTATGATTTTAATATAGATGATGATTATCAGGCCAAGGAAATTAAAGAAATGTTTGTGGCCTTAAAAAAACTTCAAAAATCCATAAGAGAGGCCATTTATTTTTCTACTGAAATTGGAGATATGAACATGAAAGCAAAATACCAGCTTTCAGGTGAGGGTGATGCATTGGGTAAATCTTTAGTGGCCATGCAAAAAAAATTAATGGAATATGAGAATGCAGAGAATATTAATCGATTAATGGCCAAAAAATCTTTAATTGAAGGACAAGAAAATGAACGGAAGCGATTGTCTAAGGATTTGCATGATGGTGTAGGCCCCTTACTTACTAGCCTCAAACTAATGGTGCAGACTTCTGAGCTTTCAGCCCAAAGCAAAAAAAAGATCAATACTGTAGTGGATGGAACCATAGATGAAATACGTAGAATGACCTATAATTTGATGCCTTCTGTATTGGTCGATTTTGGGGTGGGGAGAGCTTTGGCAAGTTTTATTGAAAAGATGAAAAAATCCAGTGGAATCGATATCGTATATGACGATGCGACCAAAGGTAAAGCAGGAAAAATAAGTATGGATTTAGACATATGTATTTTCAGGGTTTGCCAAGAATTAATCAACAATACATTAAAACATGCCAATGCAAAAAAAATAACCATTTCATTGACAGAATTTAATGATAAAATCTCATTGTATTTTTTTGATGATGGAAAAGGCTTTGATCCTCAAACAATTAAATATGGGGCCGGTTTAAGAAATATTAGAGAAAGGATTGAAATATTTAGTGGTTATTTACATACCAGGTCTGACAGGAATGGTACTGAAGTAGAAGTTGAAATACCTTTGAAAGATGAATAAATACAAAATTGCAATTGTTGATGATCACCAGTTATTTCGTGATGGGATTGATTCACTCTTATCAATGCAAGAAAATTTTGAGGTGGTGATAAGTGCAGAAAACGGTAAAGATTTTTTAATGAAACTCAAATCGGGTATCCAGCCAGACTTACTTTTACTTGATTTAACAATGCCGGAAATGAATGGTTTTGAGGTTCTGAACAAATTGAAAAAAAATTACCCTAAAATCAAAACCATTGCTATCTCCATGCATGACGATGGAAACTATATCATGCAATCCATCAGGGGAGGGGCATATGGATATTTATTAAAAAATACCGATGCGGAAGAATTGCTTCTTGCAATCGACACAGTCCTAAATGGGAATAAATACTTTAACAAAGATATTTCCCAGCGGATGATCAATATTATGTCTTTAGAAGGAGTAAGTCCAAAAAGGCTGTCCCCCAAAGAAATGCAAATTTTAGGATTGATTGCTGAGGGCCAAACCACAAAAGAAATAGCACATAAGCTAATCATTAGTACCAGGACGGTAGAAACCCATAGAAATAATATGATGAAAAAGCTCGATGTAAAAAACACCCCCGAACTAATTAATAAAGCTGCTCAATTAAATTTACTATAAATCCTACGTATTTATACGGAGGCTATCCATCCGTTATTTACCTTACCATAATTTACCAATTTTCTTAGAGTATCTTCGAAGGCTGTTTGGCGTTAATTTTACTAGAAATAAGAAGTTAACTTAAAACGGTATTCCTATGAAAAGTTTAATATTTGCATTCGCTTTTTTAACCATAGCATCAGTTGGATATGCACAAAACAAAAGTGATTTAAAAGGTCCAGCTGCAAAGAATTATAAGCCTTGGCAACAAAAGGACAAAGCTCCTTCAATAAAGGTTTATACTTTAGAAACTGCAACCAAACTACAAGGACCATCCGCGAAAAATAAGAAGTCTTGGGAAATTGAAACCAAAAATTACCAAGAAGCTACTTTGGTTTCAACCAGACCAAAAGTAACCGGACCTAAAGCAAAAAATGCCAAAGTTTGGAGCAATTAAAAATAAACCAAGCACCTTACATTAGCCTTGTCATTTTAAATGGCAAGGCTTTTTTTATGGTTTATATAAGTTATGCTGAGTAGGGTAGATCAATACGCTCTTAATAAAAACTTCCTTCTATAGATTTCCGCTAGTGCTTAATTATTAACAGTTGAAAGTTCTTTTGCCTTTCAAGCGCAAGAGAACCCGATTAATACTTTTTACATGGCATAAATTCAGATGCTTTTGATTATTTTTGACAAAAAGCTTCCAGCATTTATTCAGTACCCAGCTAAAAATCCCATCCTAAACGAAATCCATTTAATAATTTGAGCGAGTTTAAAAGCATTATATCAATATTTAAAAATGGGTGGTTTATTCTATTTTTTTTAGGTACTTTTTCTCAGAATGCCAATGGGCAAATTAAAGAATTAGAATCCATGTGGAAACAACAACTGGATACCGGTAAGTATGATTTTAGAACACTAAGATACCTTCAAATTTCTGAGGAGGATTTTCTGAATTTGTATGATACCCAGCCTAGTTTTGGGATGTACAAGGACAATTATTTTATTACAGGAGTACCGACCAACAAAGAAATTAATAAGCAAACTGCTGATGCGAAATACCAAATTAGTATCAGTCAGCGGTTAACCAAATCAAGGTTGCCCTTCAAAACTTCTCTATTGATGACCTATACCCAAAAATCATTTTGGGACATTTACGAAAATTCTTCTCCTTTTGCGGATAACAATTACAACCCGGGAATTACACTGATCAGACCTATTCTCAGCAAACAACAGTTGAAAGGTGGTATTGCCCTGTCATTTGAACATGAGTCAAACGGCCTAGACAGTATCAATTCCAGAAGCTGGAATTATACTACCTTATCAGCTGTGTATTTTTACAATGCCAATATTTCTGTGCAAGGCAAATTATGGGCAGGGGTATTAGGAGATGAAAACAAAGATCTTTTTGATTACAGAGGATATGGATTAATAGCCTTTAATTATCGAAGTTTCAATGATAATTTCTGGGGGAGTCTCGTTATTAATCCAAATAATAATTTTAGCAGGGTAAATACCATTTTAGAGTTGAATTTTAAACCTATTTCTACTGCCAATCAATACATGTTTCTGCAATGGTACAATGGCTATGT
>NZ_CAXBOC010000105.1:0-12732 GCF_963976465.1 uncultured Cyclobacterium sp.
TCTCCTAATTTCTCAGTTAATATCTGATCGTATTCTTCTACTTTAGATTCATTTTTCAATCTTAAATGGACACTATATAAGATTTCCATAATATCTGTATTGTCAGGTTGCAATTCAGAGGCCTTGGTAAAATAAGGCAAGGCTTCCTCATACAGTCCATCAGCTTCTGCTAGCATGGAATCGGATTTAGCCTCCCACTCGTCATCCGAAAGATCATTAACACTAGTGATAATGTTTCTCGCTTTGTCAAGGTAGATTGCACCGGCATAATAATGACCTTCAAATAATTCAGGATCAGCTTCTACGGTCTTTTTATATTCTTCCAAAGCACCATCCAAATCTCCGGATTTTTCTTTTAGATATCCATACCTCAAAAGAATTGCAGGATTGTTAGGATCAGTTTCCAGGGCTTTTTCGATTGAAGTCATTGCTTCGTCCATCCTATCCAACTGAAGTAACAACTGAATTTCAAATTCAGCCAAGCCTTTGTCATCCGGATATGCTTCTCTCGCTTCTGTTACCAGTCGATAAGCCTCTTCGGGATCTTCTTCTTCAGCGCTGGCAATTTGAATTAAAAAATAATAAGTGTTTAATTTATTGTATTCAGGAAAATCAAGCAACTGAGTTAAATATTTTTTTGATGCCTCGTTATTTCCGATCCGATTGGCAGTATATCCAGCATTAAATACTATAGAGGTGTCGTTAGGATCAAGGTCAGCTGCCAAAGAGAAAAATTCAAAGGCCAGTTCTAAATCATCAAGGTCATACTTTTTAGCTCCTTTATTAAAAGCGGCATTTTTCAACCTGTATACACCTTCGCCCTGAAAATTGGCTGGCATATCCGGAACAACCTCTTTGAAAAGGTCCTCACTAACTTTGCTAGTGGAGTCCATACTTTCCATTTCAAAAGTCTTCATAAAACTTTCCTGAGCTTCTCTTCCCATAGCTACCGTTCTTTCGGTATTAGAGGAATCTGCCTCAAACATCTTGGTTTCTATTTTACCTTTAATAAAATAAGTTTCCGATTGTGCACCGGTTTCCTCATCAGCTGTTGCTGTTTTTATTTCGGTATATGCTTCTTCAAGATTATCTCTTTTAAGGTTTTTTTCAGCAGATCTAACTACCTTCTTTTGGCCAAAGGCAACAGTTGAGGCTATGCCCACCACAGCCAACGATAAAATTAACTTTTTCATGTTACTAGTGCGGTTCTTTATTGGTTTCAATTATTATTCGTTTATAGGATTTTCTTCGTTGTCCCCTGTCGGAGTATTTTCATCATCATTTGGGTTCTCAATTCCTTCATCTGTATTTTCCAGTTCTTCAACTTCAATGTTTTCAATTTTCTCAACAGATGAGATTTCATCATTTTCATTGAGTCGAATTAACCTCACTCCTTGAGTAGCCCTTCCCATCACTCTTATTCCCTCGGCTGGAGTCCTGATGGTAATTCCGGATCGATTGATAATCATCAAATCATCGGTATCTACCACCTCTTTAATGGCCACCAAACCACCTGTTTTATCAGTAATGTTCATTGCTTTCACTCCCTTTCCACCCCTATTGGTAATTCTGTATTCAGACAAAAAGGAACGCTTTCCATATCCTTTCTCAGTTACAACTAAAAGCGTTGCATCTTCTCTTTGAACACAAACCATGCCAATTACATGATTTTCCCCACCATCGAGATTGATGGCTTTTACACCGGTTGCCGTCCGTCCCATTGGTCTCACATTGGATTCATGGAAATGAACAGCTCTGCCTGAGCTTGAAGCAATCACAATATTGGAGTCACCATTGGTCAGTTCCACGTTTAGCAACTGATCATCTTCCCTGATATTCAAGGCAATAATTCCATTGGTTCTAGGTCTGGAATATTGTTCCAGGGTCGTTTTCTTGATGATACCTTTCTTAGTGACCATTACAATATTATTATTATTGATATAGTCTATATCCCCCAGGTCTTTGACCTGAATGATTGACCTGATTCTATCAGAACTTTGAATATTGATAAGGTTCTGAATAGGCCTTCCTTTGGATGTTTTACTGCCTTCAGGAATTGCATAGGTTTTGAGCCAGAAAAGCTTGCCCTGATCGGTGAAAATTAACAAGTAATTGTGGGTCAAGGCAGTAAAAAGATAGACAGTAAAATCGTCTACTTTGGTACTTACTCCTCTTGAGCCTACGCCTCCTCTACTTTGAGATTTGTATTCTGTAAGAACGGTTCTTTTTATGTACCCCTGGTTGGAAACAGTAATTACTACTTCCTCATTTGGTATCATGTCCTCATAGTTGAAGTCCTCAGCATTGTGCTCAATGGTGGTCCTCCTATCATCATTGTAGCGTGTTTTGATCTCTTCCAGCTCATCTTTAATGATCTGCATTCTTCGGTCCTTATTGCCAAGAATTTCTTTCAATTCTTCAATAAGCTTCATCAAATCATCATATTCTTGCTGGATCTTGGCCCTTTCCATTCCGGTAAGGCGTTGTAACCTCATGTCCAGTATAGCACGTGCCTGAATCTCAGTAAGCTCAAACTTCTCCATCAAACCATTTCTGGCTGTTTCAGGATCTCTTGAATCTCTAATTAACTGGATTACCTCATCAATATTATCTAATGCTACCAAATAGCCTTCAAGAATATGTGCTCTCTTTTCGGCTTCTTTTAATTCGTATTGCGTCCTTCTTACAACTACCTCATGCCTATGGTTTACATAATGCAAGATAAGCTCTTTAAGGTTCAATGTGAATGGTCTTCCATTCACCAAGGCCACATTGTTAACACTAAAGGAGGTTTGAAGCTGGGTGTGCTTGTATAGGTTGTTTAAGACTACATTTGGTACAGCGTCTTTTTTAAGCTCATATACAATGCGCATACCTTGCCTGTCAGACTCATCTCTAATGGCTGATATCCCATCAATTTTCTTTTCATTGATCAGTTGAGCTGTTTTCTCAACCATCGATGCCTTATTGACCTGATAAGGAATTTCATTGATAATAATCATTTCCTTACCTGAAGACTTGGTTTCGATGGTAGCTTTACCCCTAAGAATAACCCTGCCTCTACCGGTTTCAAAGGCGGATTTCACTCCATTGTAACCATAAATGATCCCACCTGTTGGGAAATCCGGAGCCACAATATGCTCCATCAATTCCGGTATCGTGATGTCATTGTTGTCAATATAGGCATGAATCCCATCAATGACCTCACCTAAATTATGAGGGGCCATATTGGTGGCCATACCAACAGCAATTCCGGAAGCACCATTAAGTAATAGAGCCGGAATTTTAGCCGGTAAAACTATCGGTTCCTTTAAGGTATCGTCAAAGTTTAATTGAAAATCTACTGTTTCCTTGTTAATATTTGTCAGCAGTTCTTCAGCAATCCTCCTCAACCTTGCCTCTGTGTACCTCATGGCTGCTGGATTATCACCATCGATAGATCCAAAGTTACCCTGTGGATCTACTAGAGGATATCGCAACGACCAAGTCTGGGCCATTCTAACCAATGTTTCATAAACAGCCGAATCACCGTGTGGATGGTATTTACCCAATACCTCTCCTACTATTCTTGCTGATTTTTTATAAGGCTTGTTGTGGGAAACCCCCAACTCCTGCATTCCATAGAGGATTCTGCGGTGTACAGGCTTTAAACCGTCTCTTACATCCGGTAAAGCCCTGGAAACAATTACCGACATCGAATAATCGATGTAAGCTCCACGCATTTCTTCCTCAATATTAATCGGGATGATGTTTTCGTTCTCTCCTTGAGCCATATTTAAATTTTCTCGCTTATAACCTGCAAGATAGCAAAAAGTACAGGTTTAGAAAAATATTATATTTGTTACAAATTAATAAATAGGTATCCTTTTTATATTCATGGAGTTAATTTTCTTTTTTGCAGGAAATAATTTGGAAAAGCCCCTTTTGAAAACCTAAAATCAGTTGCCATACCACTCTCCTACTTTTCTATTCTGCCTTTTGAAGATAGAACTTCCCCGGTATTCAACCCCATTGTGTAAATGCCTCATAACTACCCTACATCCGGAAATTTTACACCTTTTACTGCCGGGCAAACTTATCGCAACTCCTACCTGCAGGGTATAAAGCGCTTGTTTGACTCCCTGAATTTCCATAGGATCAATCATGTTGTAATCATAAGGTCTAAATTCCGCTGCAGGTTTAATGAAAAATTTTGAATATTCAGACAAATCTCGCTCGATCCTTAAGCCAAGTCCATAATATCCTTTAACAACGGAAAGTTGAGGGTCTAAGGATTTTTTCAGGGTTATCGAACCAAATTCACCTTCCAATGTTATCCTCCAAGGATAATATTGTCTGGCTCTTTGTCTGAGTTGTGCCTGCATGGAAAGATTGCTATCTGAATACTTTCTATACTTCCATCTCAAAAAAGAACTCCGCTTTCCAGCATCCCAAAGTACTAGACCGACCGTACCATAAAATTTATCATACGTATACTTCTCTTCTACCAAAGCAAAGGTATTTCCATCCCCGGTAAGTTTGTCTAAACTTCCCCACTCTCTTCCATAGCCGGCGCCTATATTAATCAGGTCAAATAAATTAAGTCGCACTCCTAAGTTAACTGGATAAGCAAAGCCGGTGCTTTTAAATATTGTTGTATCCGAATCTGAAAATACAGGAGCCTCTAAGGTTGACAATTCAGTGATTGGGTAATTTTCAGGAACCTCACTCATAAAGTCAAGTTGATGCTGATGAAATCCAGCCCCTGATGAAATTTCAAAAGAAAAATTACTGACAGCATTCCTAAACGCATTGCCTACCTCGCTGTCACTTTTTCGGCTTTTGATCTTTCTCTCAATCCCAAAAATATCCTCTTGTGCCTCACTTTCATAGGTATTGAGAAATAATAAAGAAAAAAATAAGCAGGAAAGACAAACCAATTGCTTTCTAAATTCCATATCTATAAATAATATTTAATTTATTAACGCAATAAAACAAAAAAACCCTCAAATATTGAGGGTTTTTTTTTCTCTAATGAAAATAAATATCAACCGGCTTCAGAAGGGCTTTCTTCTTCCGTAGTTCTTTTTTCTTTCAATTGTGCAATTTCACTGTCCACTTTCTCTTTAATTTCCGGATTAGCTTTCATTGCTTTATTTACTTTATTAAAAGTAGAAATACCCAATACATCATCATTTTTGATCAGGCCAATCTTCATTTCCCTAACTTCAGAACTTAAGGAACCCATAAATTCCAATATGGCTTCATAAGCACCTTTCTCTTCATCTGTAATTTCAATTTCTGCAAGCTTAGCTTCATCATCCCATGCAGCTTTTATCTCATTGTACCTGCCAGCACCATCAATTACTTCATTTTCCTTGATCATAGATACCAACTCCTCATTCTTCTGCTCATAAAAAGCCATTACGGAATCCTCCATTGCAGCAAATTTTGCAATTTCTTCATCAGTAATTTCTTCAGCAGCTTCATCCTGAGCTTGTACATTAAAACCTATTAGACCTACAAATAAAAAGGCCAATCCAAATAATTTCTTCATAATTTATCTCAATTTATAAAATGCTTTATATCCTCGAATTAAATCAGAATCAACCAATTTAACAAATAATGAACAGAAAAATGCGTTAAAATTTATTAAAAAGGTATAATTATCGAATTTAAATCACACTTTTTAGCTTATTTATAGTTTCTATAGGATTTTCTGAGGAAAACACAAAATTGCCTGCCACCAGCACATTGGCTCCATTTTCAATAAGCTTTTTGGCATTAGACAAACTTACACCACCATCAATTTCAATCCTTGCATGAGATCCTGTCTCTACTATTAGCTCACTTAAGGCATTAATTTTTTTATAAGTATTGTCGATAAATTCCTGACCACCAAAACCAGGGTTTACAGACATAATTAAAACGGTGTCAACTTCTCTCACTATATCTTGTAACGCCCTGATTGGCGTATGCGGGTTGATGGCTACTCCAACTTTACAACCCATTGCTTTGATCGCCTGAACGGTGCGGTGCAAATGCGGACAAGCTTCATAATGAACCGTAATTTGAGCAGCTCCGGCTTTATGAAATGCTTCCAAGTATTTGTCAGGCTCCACTATCATTAGGTGAACATCCAGTGGTTTTTTGGCATGTCTATTTATTGCTTCCACAACAGGAAGGCCAAATGATATATTGGGAACAAAAACACCATCCATAATGTCTACATGGATATAGTCTGCTACAGAATCATTAATCATTTCAACTTCCTTCTGCAGGTTAGCAAAGTCTGCTGCCAGAATTGAGGGGGCTATTAATGGATTCATATATAGAAAATTTAGGTTAAAACAATACTTGATTAGGTTACAAAAAAAGTCATTTTTAAGTTCAATTCCTTATTTTTTCCACAACTTAACCGTTGACACAGATGAACTGTCTTGCAATTCAACAAGATAGATTCCGGGATTTAAAATTTCCATGCTTACACTATAAGGAAAATTGTTCTTGTTCCTTTCCAATTCAAGGACACGGACTCTCTTTCCGTCACTTGAAAAAAGGGTCATGGTACACTTGGTATCGATCCCAAATTCAATAAGCAACTCATTTTTTATCAAAGGGTTTGGATAAATCTTGGCAGGAAGTTTACCGTCCATTTCCTCTTCCACTTCCATTTTACCAAACATGGCCCTGGTAAAATCAGGTACACCATATCCAATTTCATTGTCCGGTTGGGTGAACTGAGTCCCACTTAACAATAACTGCGCTCTCAACTTCTTATTTGTCCAGTCTGGATTGGCTTCCCTCAATCCCACTGCCAAGGCAGCCACCTGAGGAGCAGAAAAGGAAGTTCCACTGGAATTACTGGTGCCTTCTTCATGGCGCCACAAGGTTACTCCCGTTCCGTAGGCCACTAGTTCCGGCTTTATTCTATCGTCCACACTCGGTCCTACAGAACTAAATCCGGCCTTGTTAAAATTACTATTTATGGCTCCTACAGAAATAATGGTTTTTGCATCCGAAGGAACTGTAATGGTCTTCCAACTGATATTTCCTTCGTTTCCAACACTACTAACCACAAGAATTCCTTTATCTGCGGCCATACCCGCACCCTTGGTAATTATTGCCGTTTGACCATCAAGATCTGCTTTGGAATAATTCATTGCTGAGTCATCAAAAAAATTATAACCTAATGAACTGTTGATCAAGTCTACTCCCAGGCTATCGGCAAATTCCGCAGCCTTTACCCAATTGTATTCCTCAATTCGGTATTCTGTATCCACATCCTCTGTTATACAAAGGATGTAATTGGCACCATAGGCACCTGCTATCAGGTTTTCCGGATCATAAGAAGCCATTAAAGAAAGCGTGCCGGTACCATGAGTATCTGTCCTAAAAACACTGGTAGACCCCGGCAATACCAAGTCTTTGGTAGCGTAAATTTTTTGATCTTCAAACAAGTGCTCAAAAGCAGGTATTTTGTCTACATTTAAAAACCCTGCATCAAAGATGGCAACCAATACACCTTCACCTGTATATCCTGCTTCATGCATGTCGGTAATACCTAAAATATTATTTTGGAAAGAAAAATTTGCTGCATCCTTTGCCTTCTTCTTATGCTTTTTCTTTCTTTTAATCTTGTAATTTTTGGTACTACTTTCTAAAACTCCGGGTCCACCTTTTGCTACCAACTTAATTTCACTTACAAAATCCAATGCTGAAATGTGCTGTATTTCTTCTTCGCCCGCATATACGACGGAAGCGTTCAGCCATTTGGAGTGATAAATGAACCGGTTGATATATGGACTTATAGCCTCAATGTACTTTTCCGAAACAGGTAAGTCTGTGCTGTCCAATAAAACTTTATCTCTTTCTCTTCTAGCTAAGCTCTTGGCTGTCAGAAATGCTTCAGGTTGACTCAGACTAAAAGCTGCGTCGGGTTTATATTTAAAATGTACAGCATACCTGTCTTGAGCCATACCATTGGCTATGGATAAACAAAACAAAAAAACAAATGCTGCACTAAAATTCACCATAGTTGATAAGCCTCATATGGGTAAAACGGCCTTCTTGAATGATTTGTTCACCCAAGCAGTCGTTTCTGGAGCAATATTGAAATACTTCGTAGTAACTTTCCACCATCCCAATATTATTGGCAAATACTTCATATTTATTGTTCCGTAAGGTGATCAAATCATCTTCCTCACTTTTCCTAACCTTCACAGCATCAGCAAATGCAAATTCATTCAAAATATAGCTTCCAATGCTCTCAATAATATATTGTTCTTCACCATCGTTATTATAGGCATTTCCGTTCCAATTAAAATCCAAAATTGCGGGATAAACTAAAATGACCTCTTGCTGGTTATTGAACTTTCTTATGATACGATTTTGAGTAAAATTGGCAGTATATACCTCCTCATTAGACCATTCATTTCTATCAGTGGACTTTTTACGGTGGAACAAATAAACCAACTCATTCACCTCATCCAGATAAAAATCTACAAGCTCATCCTTGTAGTAATAATTTTCAGTTTCAAAATCATTCTCTCCAAAATAAATTGTCTCCTCAACACTGTATTCCATAAAACTACCAATTTCCAATGGGAAATACCTGGAAGTAATCAATTCCGGATCTTCAGTTTCCTCGGCACAGCTACCCATAAAAATAAGTAGTGATAGCAGCCAATACCTTTTATTAAAAATTATCATTTTCTATCTTTGAATTTAATTGAAAATTACGCAAATAATCCACTAAAATAAAATGGCTTTAAAAACATTTGTAAAGATAAGTAATGTTAACAACTTAAGCGACGCACGATATTGTTCGGGAATGTACGTTGACCTTATGGGATTTTCCCTGGAAAAGGACAGTGAATACTATGTAAACCCCACCGCTTTTAAGGAAATAACCGATTGGTTATCCGGATTGGAATATGTTGCTGAATTTTCAAACAGTCATCCTGCCCAAATCTTAGAAACCATGACCCAATATGAAGGGTTTTCATACATTCAATTAGAGGAAAGGCTTCACCTTCCAATGCTTAAAAACACCAGTTACGGCTTAATTTTTAAAAGTACCGTAAATAAAGAAGCAGACCTGGATGAGCTTTTGGATTATGCTGTCACTTTAAAGGAAAACAATGTAATGTTAAACCTGGAAGCTGACAAAGCCTTAGAAATTAACCCTCAGCTTCATGAAAAACTAAAAAGTATAGCTGAAAAATGTGATTTATTACTAGGCTTTGGTTTTGATGATCAAAATATTGACCGGCTTCTGGACCAAACCCGGATTAAAGGGATCAGTATGAAGGCCGGCCACGAAATTAGGCCTGGAATAAAGGATTTTGATGAAATGGCTGATATTCTGGAAGCCTTGGAAATTGATGATTAGGCTTCTTTGAAACCAAATTCAATGTATTTGATGGTTTCTCCTTTCTCCATAAACATCTTCTCATATCGGGTCATAATACCATGGTGAATGTCCTTCCATTCAGACTGGTAAAAGTCTTGTGTATTTTTATAAATGACTATGTCTTCCCTACTTTCAAATAATTCGTAAGTGTATTCATAAAGTCCGGTATTGTCTGTTTTGAAATGTACATGACCATCTTGGTCCATGATTTTTTTATACATTTCTAAAAATTTGGGGGAAGTCAATCTTTTTCTTTCGTCCCTGTCTTTGGGTCGTGGGTCAGGAAAGGTTATCCAAAGCTCATCAATCTCTTTTTCCTCAAAAGAATCTTCCAGAAGCTCTATCTGGGTCCTTAAAAAAGCCACATTTTCTAAACCTTCAGCAATGGCAATACTACTGCCTTTCCATATTCTAGACCCCTTAATATCTACGCCAACGAAGCTTTTTGCAGGATCCACCCTTGCTTGACCAACGGTAAACTCCCCTCTTCCACAGGCCAATTCCACCACCAATGGAGCATTTCTTTGGAACTGTACCCTTTTCCAATTGCCCTTAATCTTATCAAAAATTTCTTTCCCTGGCTGAACCACATTGGCATTCTCTTCATTTTGCCTGAACCGCTCTAGCTTATTTCTTCCCATTATTATAAATCATTTATTTCTGCGACGACAAAGGTACTTCCTCCAATAAAAATTAAATCCTCTTTTGTTGCCTTTTTTTCTGCTGCCATTCTGGCTTGATTAACATTCTCAATTACCTCCCCTTGCAAACCCAACTCAGTCGCTAAATTTTGAAGTTCTTTGGCAGGCATAGACCTTGGTTGGTCGGCCTGACAAAAGAAATATTCGGCATCTTTGGGTAGTTTTTCAAGCACCTTATAATGGGCCTTGTCTTTTACCATTCCCAAAATCATATAAAGCTTTTGCCGGCCTTTTAATACCAAAAGTTGTTCTATAATTTCTTGAATTCCATCTACATTATGGCCTGTATCGCATATCGTTAGGGGATCAGTTGAAAGAATTTGCCAGCGTCCTTTCAGCCCTGTATTGCGGATAATATTAGATAAACCTTCCTTCACATGGTCCGGGCTTAATTGTAGGCCCAATCCTCTCAATTTTTCCAGAGATACCATTATTCCGGGTAGATTTTTGGCTTGATAGCTCCCAAGCAAATCCACCTCAATCGTATCAATAATGGCAGATGCCCCGGATAGGGTGTATTTAGCCATGCGTTTCTTTTTGAACCTACCCTCGTAAGTACTAAAACTTGCCTTCAGTACTTGATCTGCAAAGGTGATGGCTGAATTCCTTTGTTCGGCAATGGATTTGAAGACTTCTGCTGTTGCTTCATGAGTTTGCCCAATCACCACAGGCACATTTTCTTTGATTATTCCGGCTTTCTCAAAGGCAATTTTATCCAGGGTGTCTCCCAAGAACTGCTCATGATCAAAACCTATATTGGTGATGACACTAAGCAAGGGTTGAATTACATTCGTACTGTCAAACCTGCCTCCCATCCCGGTCTCAATAACTGCAAAATCAATTTTTTGACTCGCAAAAAAATCAAAAGAAACAGTCATTTCAAAAAAACTAGGCTTCAATTCCTGCAAAAAGGATTTATGGGCTTCTACAAATTTCACCACCTCCTTTTTGGGAATTTCCACGCCATTGATTTTTATCCGTTCTCTAAAGGATTTTAGATGAGGAGAAGTATAGAGACCTGTAGCATATCCTGCTGCTTGCAATACAGATGCCAAGGCATGAGCTGTACTTCCCTTTCCATTGGTGCCGGCTATATGAATACTTTTAAACTTATCTTGAGGGTTACCCAGGTGTTCACAAAGTTTCTGGGTATTGCTCAGGTCCTTTTTGAAAGCAGCACCTCCAACCCGCTGAAACATGGGCAAGGCCTGAAACAGAAAGTCCAGGGAGGATTGATAATTCATGGGGATCAATTAATCTACGCGGATGATAAAGGTGATTTTTCCTTTGGAATACTCAGCAATGGTATTTCCACTTTGTGGTTTAAAGGTCAAGCTGTTGACTACTTTACGGTAATAATTCAATACTTCATTACTTACATTATAAGTATCTGGAATGGCCTGTACAATCCTTCCGCTATCATTGATGGTAATGTTAAAGACAATTTTGCCATTCCTATTGGACACCCGGTCTTGGATATTGGGTTTGGAGGCAAAATCCCAACCTGCCAGGTCCAGGTCATAGCCGGCTCCATCTCCGGTATTTCCTTTGCCTGACTGTAAAATGGATCGTCCATCGATGGTGCCATTTGGCTTACCTTCATCCCCTGTCTGGCAACTGTTTCCCTGACTGCTTCCGGTTGTTGCTTGATTCCCGCTTCCTGTGGTCCCACCGGCACCAAATATGGCTCTGGGGTCAACTTTAGGTTCTGGCTTTTCAACTTTTTCAGGTTGTGGTTCTTCTTCAGGTTCACTTTTTACAGGTACTTCTGCCTTTTTTGTGGTTTCCTTAATACTTTCCTTCTTTTCTACCGGCTTGGGTTCTGCTTTTACCGGACTAGGTGCTTTAGAAACAGCTTCAATTTTTGGCTCACTTTTTTGAACCTCAGCTGGAGAAGGATTCGATTGCGGTGGGCTTACAGGTGTTATATTTTCTGTTGGTTCAGGTGCCGGTTCACCCGGGGCCGGCGCCTCTTCGGCCGTTTCTTGACTTGTAGAAGGGGGTGTTTCTGTGGGTTTTGCATCGGATCCCATATCTGAAAAACCCAGGTTTAACTCTAGTCCAAATTGAGACATGGGTGGATCAGGTTGCTTCCACACCATAATAAAATAAAAGCCAATCAATAACATTACATTAATGATTAAAGTAATGATAATTGCTTTTCTATTATTCTCTACAGTAGCTTTATGGTCCTCCCAAATTTCCATTCTTTACTTAAACGGTTGTGTTGCAATGGTTACATTGGCATCCAAACTTGCAGCAATTCCCCCAATTTCTACCAGGTATTCTACAGGAACTTCTTTGTCTATATGCAATACCACGTAGCCTTTGTTCTCATTCAATAAGCTGGTTAATTCGGCTTTCACCTGATCTCTATTTACCTGCTTGTCATTGACAGCAAATCGTAAGTCCTTTGTAATACTAACGGTCACCTCTTGCATAACGATGTCTGAACTTTCGCTGGAAGGTAAATTTACCGGAAGACCCGAAGGGGTAATAAAGGATGAGGTAAGCATAAAAAATATAAGCAATAGAAAAATAATATCCGTCATGGACGACATGCTGAAACTAGTTTCTATCTTATTTTTTGACTGAAGTGCCATATTACTTTTTATCCTGTAAAAGATCGATAAACTC
>NZ_CAXBOC010000106.1:0-12678 GCF_963976465.1 uncultured Cyclobacterium sp.
GAGCTACTTTTACTTTCTGAATACTCATACTTTCCTTCATTAAAGGTTTTCAGCATTTCAGGATCTTCTACTTTATTTTTAATGATAAAATCTGTCATTAAGCCTCTTGCCTGTTTAGAGAAAATGCCAATGTTCTTATAAGAACCGTTTTTATATTCCTTAAATACCGGACTTACCAGCTGAGATTTTAAGGCTTTCTTTTTTACTGCTTTAAAGTATTCTTTGGAGGCAAGATTAATTACAGGTTGCTCATCTGCAATTTCATTAAGTGCCTTGGTAATTTTATCCCCCCAAAATTCATAGAGGTTTTTACCTCGTTTGTTTTTTAATTTTACCCCCATTTCTAACCTGTAGGGCTGAATCATATCCATGGGCCTCAATAGTCCATAAAGCCCGGATAAAATCCTTAAATGTTCTTGGGCAAAGGAAAAATCTTCTTCAGAAAAGGACGCCACATCTATGTGGGTATACACATCTCCTTTGAAAGCTAACAGCGCCTGTTTGGCATTTTCTTCATTGAAAACATCTGAGAATTGCTTATACCGCTCTACATTTAAGTCTGCCAAGTTTTCACTTACTCCCATTAAATCTTGAATCGCTTTGCCGGATTTTTTTTTCATAATTGAAACCAGTTCTGCAATTTCTTTTTTAAACACAGGCTGACTTTTGATAGAAATAGCTGTGGGGTTGTAATCAAGGGTTTTGGCAGGGGAAATCAATACTATCATATACTATTCAATTACGACAATTGCGTCTCTTTTTACTTTATTAATATTTTGTTGTTCATTGGTAAACTTAACAATCACCGGATATGTTCCCGAAGGCACTTTTCTACCGTCTACCATGCCATCCCAAGCGCAGATAGAAAGGTTTTCTGAAATATTTTCTTGCTCGCAGAAATAAATCAATTCACCCCAGCGATTGTAAATTAAAACAGAAAGCATGTCAATATCCCCGGTAGTATAAATCAGGAAATTTCTGTCCGGATCACCTGGTCTTATGGCATTGGGATAAGTCACATTCACTTCACAAACCTCCGTAATTCTAAATTCAATGGTATAATCACATCCTTCTGAATCAACTACAAACAATTCATAGTCTCCCTCTTCTGTAGGTGTAAATGTAGGTGTGGTACTTACCAAAGCCCCATCCTTGCTCCATTCATAAGTGTCCCAAACTCCCACATCGAGTGTAACCAAATCATTTGATGCAGCGCAAATAATATAATTTGGTGACAATACCGGGGGTAAAGCATCAGATTGATTGATGGTAATTTGTTCAGTACCTAATAGACAGCCAGCTTCATTGAGCAGTCGAACCTCATAAGTTCCGGGGTTTCTAACAATTAATACAGGGTTTTCCTCACCGGCGATCAAATTCTTAGTAGCGCCCACTACCCTGTACCATTCAATTCGATCTGTAGCGGAAATTTCATTGTCCAATGAAACTTCTGAAGTAAGCACGCCTCCACAAAACCCGGGACTGCTTAATGAAATTTCTTCTTCTCCCGATGCAATATCATAAGTACCCGGAGCAGGAACCACACAACCCAATTCATTAGAAACTTCCACTATATAGGTTCCGGCAGGAAGAAGAATATTCATGCTGGTCTGATCTGTAAAAGTAGCCGTTACTTCTTCTCCTGTTTCCACATTGGTTATCGAGTATTCACCGGAAACAGGCTCTCCATCAAAAACAATAACAATGGCACCATCCTGAGGTCCGACATCACTACATGACTCGGGTAAGGTAGACACCGTGAAAGTGACATCATCGGGTGGGCTATTGTTTTCCACAACCGCTGAAAGGGTGTTTTCACAAGTACCAGTATAGCCTGTTAAAGTATATGTTCCTGGCGCCAAGCCATCAAATGTTATTTGGGCATTTTCTTGTACTTCTGCAAAGACTTGATTTGTTTCTTCCAATACCAAACTATCCAATGGAGAATTCGCCTCCACTACTATGCTTCCGCTGGTCACCGTACAGCTTTCTGAAGGTTCTATTTCTGTTAAAGAAAATTCAGGCAATCCGGTTACTTGTAAAGTGGCTGTTCTTTCAACCAAACAATCACTGTTTAGCGGATCAGCTGTCTGGAATAGTAACTCATAAGCTCCCGGCCCATCAAGGTCAGCGGTGCTTAAAGTTAACTCCTGAGTTTCGCCGATTTCCGAATATTCACCATTGGTTCCCAAACGGATTGACCAAAGTCCGGACACGGGTGTATCCGGCGAAAAACGGACTGAATCGCCATAACATACTGTAGCTGATGACTGCTCAATTGTAAAGTCAAAAGGTGGGCCAACAAAAACCGATTGACTGG
Organism: uncultured Cyclobacterium sp.; assembly: GCF_963976465.1. Taxonomy (NCBI): domain Bacteria; kingdom Pseudomonadati; phylum Bacteroidota; class Cytophagia; order Cytophagales; family Cyclobacteriaceae; genus Cyclobacterium; species uncultured Cyclobacterium sp. The sequence continues at coordinate 2,321 of NZ_CAXBOC010000106.1, forward strand.
CAGGACAGGTTTGGTATTCCTCATCCCCCTCATAGTCTTCCGGTATATCGTAGGCTACAAAAACGGTGTAAATGCTCTCTTCTGTCACTAGCAATTCATTGCTATTGCCAACTACTTCTCCAGCTGCATTTACCCACCTGAACAAATATTCATCCAATCTGGGATCATCAGGGTCAACAGCTACCAATGATATCTCCTCGCCACAAAGTGATATTTCATCAGGCAGGGTAATTACAGGGGAAGGAACAACTTCCACCTCATGTCTGAACACTTCTTCCCAAGGTGTCCCACATCGGTCTACCTGTAATTGAACAGTATATATACCGACTTCTTGAAAGAAATATTCTAACGCTTGTAGGTCCTCCCCTCCATTTAAGAATTCATCCACAACCTCCCCTTCCTCATTGAATATGGTCCAATTGTAAATATCAATATCTGGCTCCCCTCCTGCTTCAAATTCTCCTAAGGCACCAACATCATTGCTCAAACATAGCCTATCCGGACCATCCAGTGCAGGATCAGGAATGGAGCTACCCGAATTTTGCACAAAAGACGGCAAGCCCAAATTGCTGGTTCCTGGCATGGCTTCCACTCCTGACTGGGTAAAAGTGGACGGATTACAACTACTCCCTACTTGCACTTGCCCAATCTGATTTGATCCAACCACTACAGCATAAATTTGCCCATCAGGCCCCATTTGAAGTGCGCCCAAAGAAAGACTCTCTGTATCATTAATCACTTCTTTACTCGACAGTATACAAGTTTGAATTTCCTCTTGACTTCCGGCATCTTCAAAGCAGTCCGGACACACGGTAGTCACCGGATTTTCCGGATCACTGTTATCGGTTTCCTCGAGGCTCTGAATAAAATACTCTTCTATCCCTGGCCCTCCATCGGTATAGGACACAAATATCCTGTTGGAATCATCCGAAAACTCCAATCCATATATGTCTCCTTCTGAGCCCATATCCAGTTGGGCATAGGTGGTCATCTCTCCAGTTTCTTGATCAAAATCAAAGATTTCAACTTTATTCTCCCCTCCAACTTGAAATGTCACTGCCACCTTGCTGCCATCATTTGAGAATTTCATTGTCCCTACACCATTTCCAAAGTCAAAATTACTTCCTACTGAGTTCAACACCGGCTGTCCTATCCCTTCTTCGCTGACCGGGTACAATCTGAAGGTGTTGTTCCCTTGCTCATGGAAAGCCACCCAAATGGTGTCTCCTGAATTAAACGCTGCCGAATGTTGAGTACTGGGACTAAACAACAAATTGTCTTTGGTAACAACATTCCCTATCCCCTCAGGGTTATCTCCTTTAATATCTACAAGTGAGTACTTCACTTCATTTTGCCCTCCGGCTCCCAATTGGGTGGTAAATAAATAATACATGGTCTCATCTGCCGCAATTGGCACGGCAAGGACACTGCTACTCGAAAGGTTGTCTCCACCTATGTCTTCCCCATTCTGCATAGGGTCGCCATTTAAGTCCCAGACTGTTTGTCCGTCTGTATAAAACAACACCTGTCCTGTTTGGTCTGATACCGTGGTAACTCCTGCAGGAATATCCTGTGGATGTGGAGTTTCTATAGGACGAGGGGTAGGAGCATCCGGATCATCCGGATCTCTGTTAAAATCCAAACCTGCACCATCTCCAAAATACCAAATATTATTGCTTTGATCTTCTACATCCCATATTTTGATCCTAATTCCTGCATAAGCATAACAATTGGATCCTTGTTCCCTTACCAATACCCAATAATATCCCGGTTCACAAACCTCATTCGGAGCTTCGGGCCCCCAGCCTTCATCCCGCTTATTGGACCAAAAATATTCATAATTCTGACCACTTTGTCCCTGGCCTACTGTACCTCCACCTAATCCTCCTCCTTGTTGCCCACCTTGGCCGCCATCCTCACTTTCACTCTGTGCTTCAATTAACGGCATTAAATCAATACAAGAAGGTTCACATAAGGTAGTATCAGAAGGGCTAAATTGGGCAGTTAAATTGTTTTCTGTTAATGGTATACTTTTGGTGACATTCCCGGTTTCCCCATTGGCATAGGTGACAGTTAAGCTAACTGTTACTTGTTGCTCTGCTGTAGCCTCTTGAGGCAATAACAAATGCTCAACAGTTAGATCCATTTCAATCTCATCTCCGTTCTCATCAGTAAGCGGGGGTAAAATCTCCCACTCAAAACTTACTGGTCGATAATTCAAAGGGGTCACTTCACTTGTCAATTGAATGGAGGTATTCATGCAAGGCATTTCGGGTTGCCATGTAAAATCAACCGTTGGCCCCAAATCAATATTGGGTGAGAATTGGGGAAATACTGTACCACAAAAATCACTTCCGTTAAATGGTAGCTCTTCTATACCCAAGCCTACCAATGTCCATTCATCCGGATTGGAAACTCTGCCGACATACTGAGGACCTCCTTCTACTTCTTCATATATATAATAAAGTTGCCCATCTGGCCCTACCTTGACATCATAAATTTTAAATATTTCAGCTTCAAGAGGCATGGCAACTGACGTATCGGAAGGGATTTGGCTTTCCGGAATTTCCGGGTCTATTTCTTCATCGCTAATAAAAAACCTCATCAAGTCATCCCCTTGCGCATAATACAGGAAATCTCCTTCCGGGGAGACTTCCAGCCCTGTTACTAATTCAGCTCCCCCTGTTCCCTGCAAAGTTTCAGACGCCCCAAAAGTGCCAGTATCGGGATCGAAAGGAATGGACAAAATATCCTCTCCGACAATGTCGGAAACGATGTACAATATTCCACTTTCCTCATCAAATATCATGTTTTGAGGTGCTGAGGACAAAGACAAAGTATCCGTATCTGTAAACTGGCCTTCTTGGTCTTCAAGCCGTTTTGCTGTTAAATTCCCATCATCATAACTGATGATATAGTCCGGAGAACTACCTGATTTTACTGTTAAAATAGCACCTTGAGCATTCCCAATGCTTCCCCCTTGGCTAACCGCCCCTGCTGGAGGTTGATTTGCCGGAGCTCCTCCCTGATCATTCATGTCCACCAAACTGTATTGCAACTGGCCATCAGCACTGATATAAAAAATATAAAAATCTTTGGCTCCATTGGGGTCGACATCATAATCCAAAGCTGATATGGCCACGGACTGTTTGGCTGTTTCTACACCACCCAATTCCCCCACTACTCCTTGCATGGCATCGTTTAAATAATTGTAAACCAAAGCCCCATCTGTATAGAATAGTATTTCTCCGGAAATCGGATCTATGGCCATTGCCGAATTGGCCTTACCAAAGGTTATATTTTCTGAAAGGCTTTCAACATTGGCCTTACCATCCTTACCAAAAGAGATGTAATTATTGTCTCCTCCTTCACAATATCCAAAAATCCATTCATTGTTGTTATAGCTTTGAGCATCCGAGCTTATTGGGAAACCCAAACACCATATCAAAGGTATAACTTTAATAAATAAATTAAATATGCATTTAAAATGATTAGAATTCATAAATTAGACACAACTTTGCATACAGTTTTTAATAGCTATACGTTGATAAACTGTTTGGTATTCAATAAACGAATAAATCTTTGTTTCAAACACAAATAAATACAGTTTTTTTAACGCTTGTCCTTATGGTCTTCGGATTTAACGCCTATAGCCAGGACCCCCAATACAGCCAATACTATGCTGCTCCTCTTTATTTAAACCCTGCCTTTGCAGGTGCTGAGCTGGCCACGAGAGTAGGTGTAAATTACCGAAATCAATGGCCTGGAATGAATGCTAACTTTTCAACTTTTTCCGCTTATGGAGATGCTTTTCTGGAAGAGTACAATGTTGGCGTTGGATTTTTGGTCACCAATGATACCGAAGGAGTTTCAGGCTTGCAATCCACAACTATTTCCGGGATCTTGTCCTATGAACTCAAATTAGGAGATAATCTTTATTTTAAGCCAGGTTTTCAAGCGAGTTATATCCGCAGAGATATTGGATTCTATGAAAATCTGGTCTTTGCCAATCAAATAAACCCTTCGGATCCATTTGGACCAATTCTACCAGGAAATGATATTGTAGGCTTAGGAGACCCTATAGGTTTATTTTCTGCCTCATTTGGCGGCTTGCTATTTACTGACAATTTTTGGTTCGGACTCTCCACGCATCATGTCAATCGCCCCAACCAAAGTTTTCTGGATGAAAATATTAGCCGACTTCCTATTAAGTATTCCATCCATACCGGGTACCGGATATCTTTGGGAAGAGGGGCACCACGTAATGATTTTACACACACTTACAGAGAAAGGTACTTCACCCCCACCATCAATTACAAACGCCAAGGACCTTTTGAGCAACTAGACCTAGGTGGATACCTTTATTTAGAGCCGGTTGTACTTGGATTATGGTACAGAGGACTTCCATACAAACCGGTAGAAAAACAGAGCAATAGAGATGCTATCGTATTGATGCTTGGTTTCAATTTACCCTCCGGACTAAACATGGGGTACAGTTTTGATTATACAGTTTCCAAACTAGGTATTCAATCCGGAGGTGCGCACGAAGTGAGCCTTTCTTATATCTTCCCACCAAAAAACCCCGGTGCACCTAGAAAAAGAGATACGATTCTTCCATGTCCAAAATTTTAATAATTTTACCGAATGGATCAAGAGACTATCAAATACCTCCTACTGCTCGTTATAAGCTTTAATTTTATCTTTGAAAAAATCATTGACTACCTCAATGTAAATAGAAATACAACAACTATCCCGGCAAATCTAGATGGTTACTTGGATAGAGAGAAACTAAAAGAAAGCAAAGCCTACCAGCGTACCAAATATAATTTCGGATTGTTTTCCGACACTTTTTCATTTTTCTTGACATTTCTTTTGATTGTTTTTGGTTTGTTTGGCTGGTTGGATGACTGGTTGAGGCAATACCTTCAATCTCCAATGGCCCTTACATTGACCTATTTTGCCATAGTCTTTATCGGATCAGACCTTCTCTCTCTTCCATTCGATTATTACCAAACTTTCAAAATAGAGAATGACTTTGGGTTCAATAAGAGTACAGTAAAAACGTTTTTTATGGATAAGGTAAAGGGATACCTCCTTTCCATCATTATTGGTGGCCCCTTACTTTTTCTTTTATTGTGGTTAATCTTGGAGTTGGGGCAGGATTTCTGGTGGATTTTCTGGATTGTAACCGCCCTCTTTATGTTATTGGCCAATTTATTTTATACCGGACTCATCCTGCCTTTGTTTAATAAATTGACTCCTTTGGAGGAAGGCGAGTTCAAAGAAACCATTACCAGTTACGCCCAATCCGTTGGTTTTTCTTTAAAGAATGTATTTGTGATGGATGGGAGTAAACGCTCATCAAAAGCCAATGCCTTTTTTTCAGGCTTTGGCAAAAGTAAAAAAGTGGTATTGTATGACACGTTGATCGATCAACATTCACAGGAAGAGCTGGTTGCTGTTTTGGCTCACGAAATTGGACACTACAAAAAAGGGCATATAAAAACCGGAATGCTTGCAGGAGTCCTTCAAACAGGACTGTTGCTTTATATACTTTCACTTTTTATTTTCAGTGAACCATTAAGCATGGCCCTTGGGGCAAACCAAATGGCGATTCATCTTAATATCATTGGCTTCACCATGTTATTTTCGCCAATATCTTTGATTATTGGCATAGGCATGAACTATTTAAGCAGAAAGAATGAATTTGAGGCAGATGATTTTGCAAAAACCACTTTCAGTGGTCCGCCATTAGCCACAGCCTTGAAAACCCTTTCCGTCAAAACACTTTCTGATATAGATCCTCACCCTGTATATGTTTTTATCCATTATTCTCACCCTCCATTATTAAAGCGATTGGAAAAGCTTGAATAAGCCGGATAATATTTGTAGCAAACAAAAAAAACAAACCCATATAACCATGAAAAATATCCTCCAAAAAATGGGCGTCTCTTCTAACTTGTTGAGCCAAGAAGAACAAGACTTTTTAAGGGAAAACGGCTACCTCAACCTAGGGAAACTACTGGACAATGCCAGCCTTCAAGTCGTAAGAAATCGAGTCAATGAAATTCTGGAAGAAGAAGGTGATAATGCAGGAGCTGAATTAATGCAATCTCCCAGTATAAAACATCCCAAAGAATCCGGAGCAAGCAGACTTGGCGATTTAGTCAATAAAGGAGCGGCTTTTGATATTTTTTATACCCATCCTAAAGTTATGGCAGCAATCAGACTGGTGCTTGGAGAGCAATTTAAACTTTCCTCACTCAATTACAGGGCTGCACTTCCGGGCGCAGGCTTACAGAAGCTTCACGTAGACTGGCCTGAGTCTATTCAAAACCAGGAATTTATGGTTTGTAATTCAATTTGGCTATTAGATGATTTTTATATAGAAAATGGCGCAACAAGAGTAGTTCCGGGAACTCATTTGAAACCTACATTGCCTGCAGAAGTCATGAATGACCCGATGGATTCACATCCCGATGAAAAAATCATTGTAGCTGAAGCCGGGTCTGTTGTTATCTTCAATTCCCATACTTGGCATGGTGGCACCACTAATCATAGCACCCAGCCAAGAAGGGCCATTCATAGTTATTTTTGTAAAAGAGACCAAGTCCAACAAACCGACCAAAGAAAATATATCAAGAAAAGTACGCTGGATAGAATTTCCAAAGAAGCCGCATTTATTCTAGGCTTAGAAGAAGGTGAGTAAAAGGACGCCCCACCTATAGGAGGAAACTATAAATCATTTGGTAGCTAATAAACGCGTGAACCTACTACAAATAAACAAAAATAGGAGAATAAGCAATCGGTACTGAATCTAATAACCTGATTTCAATTGATCCCAAGGATGGACTTGGCAACTCGTTAATTACTAGGCTTCCATTTTGTGATAATCTAAATGAATATTCAGGAATAGCCCTACAGGGAATCAACACCTTACTAGCGAATTGGCAGGCTTTCACCCCGTCTTGTAATAAAACTTCAGTTGGTTCTGAAAACTGGACATCCGAATCGCTTACAATGGCCAATTCATTGAAAGCGATTCGTGTGATTATATTATACTGCCAAAGGGTTGAACGCGCTTCCATTTTGGGAATAAACTTTGCAGCCTTATTCGTTTTCAAAATCCTAATCAGGACTATTAACTCGATGTGAATTTTGCCTATACTGTCAAAACTTTGAACAGCTTTAAACTCCGGAAAAAGGTCAATAGACTCATGTTCAATTTGATCCAAAGTTCTTGCGGTTGAATAAATTGAACACACATAGGAAGGCTTCGGTAAATTCGTATAATTACTATAAAATGGATCTTCTGGTCTCATCTCAAAATCTAAAGAATGCATCTCAACATCATGGACAACCTTTTCAAATAACCCTACCAAAGGGACGGTAGATGGCGCAAATAGTACAATCGTTCCTTGCGCTTGTTTCATCAATAATCCATACCGGGAAAAAAAATGAGTGGTTTTTATAGTTGGTGAAATTGAAATCGGAGCTTTATTCCCTCCATTAAAATAGGGATGGTCGATTTCAATGGTCAAAAATGGATTGTACCTCGGTTGGCTCATAGGGCTTTTTTTTAACTCTTTTAGTGGAATTATATGGTCTTACCTTAATAAATCTCCCTCAACCAAACCCTTACCAGCACTAAAACCTTATTGATCTATATCAGTTAGTGGGACAAAATGATGCTGGAGAGAATCCTTGGAAACTTCCCAAACTCGAAATCCATAAGGCCTCTTGTCAAAATTTTTGCTTGTGGTTTCTCCACTGACAAATTGAATGTTTTCATATTGATTAACCACCAACTCATGGGTATGTCCGGATAAATAGGCTACTACACCATTCTTTTTGAATGAATCCAATATCTCTGTTCGTTTTGTAGGAGGTATATTAAAATATTCTTCTTCCTCATCCGGTCGCTCCAAAAACAAGGGATAATGACCAACCACGATAACGGGGGCATTTTTGGATTTTTGGGCTTCCAAAGTCTCAACAACCCATTGATTATGTTTTTGTGATTCGTCGGCTACATCTTCTTTCCATAGTTGGGTATTGGTAATAAGGAATGAATAGCCTTTGTTTTCAAAATCGAAATAGTCCTTTCCAATGGTTCTTCTATAATAGCTTAAAGTACTATCATTGGGCACATTGCCTACATCATGATTTCCGGGAGCCACATGGCAAGGCACGTTAAAACCTTCCATGATTTCTAAAAAATCAGCATAAGAACTGTCGCATGCATTGTGAACCAAGTCACCACATATTACAGCAAAATCAGGGTTAATTTCATTGATTTGTTTAACCGCCTGCCTAAAAGTTTCTTGGTCATGAGCATAGCCTCCCATACCTAATTGAGTGTCACACAATTGCACAAAACTAAAAGACGCTTGCTCTTTTTCCGAACATGAAATTCCAAAAGCAAGCACCACAAAAAACAAATAAAAACTCAATCGAATACTCATCCTAAGTTTATTTAAAGGGAGGATCATGTAGAAAACAGCTTGCTGTCTTTAAACAAATATAGTCAAAAGAATTAACCAATTCTCATCTATGATATGGTGAAAGGTTTTAATTAAAAAAATCAATATCCGTATAGATCGGGATTTTCATTAGGTTTTGCAGTGCATCTTCTACTTTTAAATCCTCAAATAAAACTTTGTGAAGGTTTTCTGCGATGGGGGCCCTCAGATCGGTAGATTCCAGGAATAAATTTATCAATTTCACAGTATTGACACCTTCCGCAACCTCCTCCATATCTGCCACAATATCTGTAAGCTTTTCTCCTTTGGCCAATCGATAGCCTAAGGTATAGTTTCTTGAAAGAGTGGAATTACAAGTTGTAACTAAATCACCCACACCTGCTAGCCCTAAAAATGATTGGGTGCTTCCTCCCATAGCTTTACCTAGATAAACCAATTCCACCATACCTCTAGAAATTAAAAGCCCTTTGGCATTATCTCCCAATCCTAGACCTGACAAAGCACCTGAAGCAATCGCTATAATATTCTTTAAAACTCCTGATAGTTCTACCCCTACAATGTCTGAATTCCCGTAAACTTGAAAATTATCAGAACGCAAAAGTCGCTGTCCTTCCCTAATCACCTCATTGTATCTACTTGCAATTACGGTGGCTCCCGGCTGGTTTTCCAAGAGTTCTTTGGCCAGATTTGGCCCGGCCAAACACCCTATTCTTTCCACCACAGTCTCTTCCAAAATCACCTCACTCATGGTCGAAATATTCTTTCGCCTGATTTTTTTGATATTGCCCAAATCTTTACCCTCCGGAAGACTAAGTGAAAGTCCTTTGGTGCCATGGATTAAAAAATGGTATGGATGAAGAAAAGGGGCAAACCTTATCATCACTTCTCGGAAAGCTGCAGAAGGTACCATTGGAAACATGACATCGCAGGAATCACAAATCATCTCCGGGTCAGTGGTCGCGCGAACACTTTCAGCTAATTTCCTGTTTTTTACCATGTGGGTCTCATTAATGGCTTTCACCACCGCCTCGTCTCTGGCATAAACCAAAACATTGTTTTTTTCAGCCAACAAATTAGAAATTGCCGTTCCGAAACTACCGATTCCAATAACGCCTACCGGTTTATTTTCAGATGATTTTTTCCAATTCATATCCATCAAGTCTGTTATGGTAATAGTACAATAAACTTATATCTTCAGTAACAATATCCCCCTCCTCGTTCTTCCTTAGAGGTCTCTTTGCATGGTACATACCCACATTTCGCAAACCGTGCTGAATGATTTCTTCCAAGTCGGCATTTAAGTGAGGCGCCATGTGCACTGCACCCTCCTCTCTCAGCTGCTTGATTCTCTCCAAAACCCGAGAACAAGCCTCTTTGAAGGTGTTATAAGGTAAAGAAAGGTCCTCTTCCGGAAGCCTAAGCAAACTAAAAAGGTCCAATTTATTGTTTTCTTTTTTCAGCAATCGGAATGCGGTAAATGCAACTATATGACTGCTAAAAACCCTGTTTATTTTGTGGAATTCTTCAACAATTCGCGTACCTAATTTCTTACTATACTCTTCCTCGCGTTGCAAATCCACATTTACTTTCCCATCCAGCATAAAATAATCCTTACAATCGATACTTCTCCCATGCTCATCTCTGCTGTTCCCCTCTGAATCCACATAATTACCTAAAATATCCATGGCTTTACCTATGGAAACAGATATATCTGACCCCTTAGTAAAAAATTTCACCAAAAACTTAGAAATTTTGTAGGAGGTAGAAAACTCATCCGATTCACTATAATACCTTTCCTGTCCTGTATAATCCAAATGCTCCTTGATTAAACTTGGGGCTTCTAAGACAAAATGGTAGTTGATCGTGACGGGTACA
>NZ_CAXBOC010000107.1:0-12656 GCF_963976465.1 uncultured Cyclobacterium sp.
AAAATTTAAAACTAAATTCCAAGCTTAGACAGAGTTAAGATTACAGTCTCAAAAAATAAGAGCAGGTACAGCAATGTACCTGCTCTTATTTTTTGTGCATGGCTTCCCATACTCTTAGGCCTTTGTCTTTGCCAATGGCGGATATTATTTCTTCCTTTGAAGCACCTTCAATCTTTTTATAGGACTTGAAATGTTTCAACAACTTATGTGCAGTTAGATCCCCAATTCCTTCTATGGCCAATAGCTTACTGTTTAACGCCCCTTTGCTTCTAAGGTCACGATGAAAAGTGATGGCAAATCTGTGGGCTTCATCTCTGATTCTTTGAATTAACCGCAAAGATTCAGACTTTTTATCGATGTAAATTGGGTACTGATCACCCGGGAAGTAAATTTCTTCCAAACGCTTTGCGATACCTATGATGGGTACTTTACCATAAAGCTCCAAGTCTCTCAAAGCTGCTACAGCGGAAGATAACTGACCTTTACCTCCATCTATCACAATCAACTTAGGCAAAGGCTTTCCTTCAGTAACCAACCTTTTATACCTTCTGAAGACTACCTCTTCCATACTGGCAAAGTCATCCGGCCCTACCACTGTTTTAATGTGATAGTGACGGTATTCTTTCTTTGCCGGTTTACCATTTAAAAAGCACACCATGCTGGCTACAGGATTTGTTCCCTGAATATTGGAATTGTCAAAACATTCAATGTGAGTAGGCAAGTCATTTAAAGAAAGGTCTTTTTTCAGTTGAAGGATAACCCTATTTTTCTTATCCTTACCTTCATCCGCAAAAGACAGCTTTTCTTTTTTATAATAGAGGGCATTCTTTAAGCTTAAATCAATGAGCTTTCTCTTGTCTCCTATTTTAGGCTGTACCAGTGACAATCCCTCCGGACTCTCTTTAAATTCTTGATTTACCAAAACCTCCTTTGCATCACTTTGAAACTGATCCCTTAACCTAATGATAGCAGTTAATAATAACTCTTCATCCGGCTCGTCCAATTTCTTTTTTAACTCTACTGTTTTGCTTAAGGTAATGGCTCCATTTTTTATTCTTAGGTAGTTTACAAATGCAAACTTTTCCTCGCTTACAATGGTAAAGACATCCAAGCTGTCTGTGTTTGGATTAATGACAAGAGATTTGGCCTGGTAATTGATTAATGAATCCAGTTTTTCCTTAAAACCTTGCGCTGCTTCATAATTCATTTCAGCAGCACTTTCTGTCATTTTCTCCTTAAAATAAGTTTTTGCTATTCCAAGATTTCCTTTTAAAATGTTTTTTGCTTGTTCAATGTCTGCCAGGTAATCCTTTTCTTTTTGTAGGCCTTCACAAGGACCCTTGCAATTTCCTAAATGGTATTCCAAGCAAACTTTGTATTTGGCGTTGCTGATTTTTTCCGGTGAAAGATCTAACCTACACGTTCTCAATGTAAATAATGAGTGAATAAGCTCTAATACATTGTTCATGGCCTTTACGCTTGCAAAGGGTCCAAAATAGGTTCCCTTGGAGGGAATCACTCTTCTGGTGGCATATATCCTTGGGAAATGTTCGTTGGTAAGGAGAAGATAAGGGTAGGTCTTATCATCCTTTAGAAGGATGTTGTATTTGGGTTGCGTTTTTTTGATCAAATTGTTTTCTAACAATAATGCATCAAATTCAGAATTAACGATGGTGATTTCAATCTTTCTGATCTCTCTCACCATTTTCCTGGTTTTTTGGTTGATGCCTACGCTTTTGCTAAAATAACTACCAACTCTTTTTTTGAGATTTTTTGCTTTTCCTACATAGATGAGCTTGCCCTCTGCATCGTAATACCTATATACTCCGGGTAATTCAGGCAACTGATTGTGGTTTTCAGGTAAATATGAAGGGGAAAGCATGTCCATAGAGACAGTGGTAAGATTATTTAATCGCTGAATATATGTTTGTAGGTAATCAAATACTCAATATACGGCCTATTAGATTTACCTTGTATGTAGGGAGCATCAGGTAAGGAATAATTGATTTTTTCATTACCTGATGCCTCTATACTATTATTTATCCATTATCTATTTGCAGTAGGCAAAAAGTAATTGCTCAAAAATTTTATCAGGAGTATAACCTAGAAATCTGTTGAAGTTGCATCATAGTCAAACTCTTGATATTCCTCCGTTTCAAGATCATATTTTGAGCAATCAATTTCTATGCTAATTGGTCTTTCCGGTTTAGGAAATGGACCTTTGGTGATGCCTAGGCTTGGGTCTTCATATACTTTGCTCATGTATTTTGACCAGATAGGCCGAGCAGTTCTGGAACCTTGACCATTGATCCAGCTTCTGAAATGTATGGCTCTGTCATCTCCACCTACCCATACACCACTGACCAAGTCTTTTGTTATCCCCATGTACCATCCATCCGAGGCGTTTTGAGTAGTACCTGTTTTCCCACCTATTTCGTTGCCTTCATCTCTTATGCTCCATGGTAGGCCTTGGCTTGTACCTCCTTCTTCCTCCGTTCCACCTCTTAGCATATAAACCATAATATAGGCATGTTCTTCACTCATTGCCGGTCTTTTTCTAGGGATAAATTGGTGCAATACATTGCCGTTTTTATCCTCTATTCTATCAATATAAATTGGAGTGATGTGCTCCCCTTTGTTGACAAAAGTACTGAAGGCTCCCACCATTTCCATGATGGATACATCCACTGTTCCCAGAGCCAAGGCAGGTACTGCTTCAAGTTCACTCGTGATTCCAATTCTTTTGGCAGTTTCTACGACCACTTCAGGACTTAGCTTTTTCATCATATAAGCCGTAATTGAGTTGACCGACTGAGACATGGCAGACCTGATGGTCATTCTTTCATAAGTAAATTTACCATCTGCATTATTTGGCCTCCAAGTGGGCTGATCGGGCACATTGATTTCTACCGGCTGATCAATCACGGTGTAGCAAGGTCCATAGCCGTTTTCTATGGCTGCTGCATACACAAAAGGTTTGAAAGTAGAACCGGGTTGTCTTTTTCCTTGTTTGACGTGGTCATACTTAAAATGAGAATGGTTGGTACCGCCAACCCAAGCCTTGATGTGGCCTGAATGGGGGTCCATGGATACAAAACCGGTTTGAAGAAATTTCTTATAGTACCTCATGGAATCCATGGTACTCATTAATGTATCTATATTTCCTTCATAAGAAAAGACCTTCATTTTTTTCTTTTCATTGAGTTTGTATTCAATGCTGTCCGTGTTGTCTCCATACCTAGCTTTCAGATTTCGATAAGCCTGGGTTCTTTTGACAGCATTTTCAATAAAGTTTGGAATTACCCTTCGACGACTATCAATCCAAGGGTCACGATCACCCATTTCTTCTTCAAATTTCTTCTGAAGTTCCGACATATGTTCTTGAACAGATTCTTCTGCATATTTCTGCAGTCTACTGTCAATTGTGGTGTAAATCTTCAGGCCATCTCCAAAAAGGTCATAGTTGTTTCCATCCGGCTGTAGATTTTCCTTGGTCCATTGGAGTAAATCTGCTTTGACTACTTCTCTGAAATAGGTGGCTAAACCTTCATTATGACTTTCTACTTGGTATTCCAACGCCATAGGCGTTGCGCTTAAGGAGTCAAATTGAGATGGGGAGATTAAATCTACTTTCTTCATTTGAGCCATTACCGTATTCCGCCTTCGTGTTGAATTTTCTGCATTATATACAGGGCTATAATAGGAGGGGGCTTTTAGCAAACCTACCAAAGTAGCGGATTCCAATATATTCAGATCTCTAGTGTCCTTATTGAAAAATGTCTTTGCAGCAGTTTTAATACCGAATGCATTGCTACCAAAGTCTGAAGTGTTTAGGTACATGGTCAAAATCTCATCCTTTGTATAGGCACTTTCTAACTTTGTAGCCACAATCCACTCTTTGGTTTTGATGATGACCATTTTAAGTATTGGTACCTTACTTAAAAGCCCCTGTGAATCTCCGGAACGCGTTTTAAACAGGTTTTTTGCCGTTTGCTGACTGAGGGTACTTCCTCCTCCTGCATTTTTTTGCATCAATAGTATAGATTTGACAAATACCCTGCCCAAAGCCCTGGGGTCTATCCCTGAATGGTCTTCAAATCTTACATCCTCAGTGGCAATCAATGCATTGATAATATTTGGAGAAAGATCATTGTAGGTTACCGGAGTTCTGTTTTCTCTAAAGTATTTACCTAATAAGACCCCATCTGCAGAGTATAGTTCAGATGCCAATTCACTATCGGGATTTTCAAGTGATTCGAATTCGGGCATTTCTCCGAATAAGCCTAAGAAGTTTGCATTTACGGATACCACAAACAAGACAAATCCTGCCAATCCTAAAATGAAAGCAAGCCACATATACCTGATTATTTTAACATAAAGAGGCTTTGAATTTTTATTTTTTACTTTACTCATACTGGATGTCAATAAGCTTTCTCATAGAAAGACCTGTATTCTTCAATGTCTTTCCTTTTGTTGAGTTGTTGGAAATTACCAATTGAAATTACAAAACTACTATTTTTTATTTCCTCAGTTAAGGATTCATTATTAAAACTATTTAAAAACTTGTATCCTTTCCAAGTGAAATGGTGCCAGTTCTCAACCTTTGATTGGCAAAATTGGCATTGTGAAAACTCTCTAGGGAAGCGGTCAAATCATTGGCATTCTCAGCCAATGTCTCAGTCATAGGTAAAATGAAAATATGGGTCTGATTTAGGCCTTCTTTATAAGGTGAAGTTGCTGAAGCAGGTTCAGTTTTAACTATTGAAATGTCTGAAGGGAGCTCGTTTTCACTCGGTTCCTCTGCTTTTGCTATAGTTTCCTCTTCGCTGTCCTCGCTAACGGCTTTCAGTAATTTTTCTGCAAAGTTCAACAGCTCTTCTTCTTTGGTTTGCTGTAAATAGGCTTGAAGTC
The DNA here is from genome assembly GCF_963976465.1 of uncultured Cyclobacterium sp. Classification (NCBI taxonomy): domain Bacteria; kingdom Pseudomonadati; phylum Bacteroidota; class Cytophagia; order Cytophagales; family Cyclobacteriaceae; genus Cyclobacterium; species uncultured Cyclobacterium sp. The sequence goes on from NZ_CAXBOC010000107.1 coordinate 4,912, forward strand.
TGTTTTTATAAATTTCCAATGATTCTAATTGACCGGTGATCATTATATCCAATAGCAATAATCGATCCGTATTTTTTGTCAATGGATATTCATTGAGTGTTTGTCTAACAATTTTTTTAGCCTCTTCATAAGCCCTGTCTTTAAAAAGGCGGTAGGCAACTTTATAATTTTCCCCTGAAGCCAGGTTTGCTTGAGAGCCGGAGACTTTATCGGGATTATTTAGGGATTTGGTAAATTGAGAATTTGGAAATTCTTGATTCAGTAATTGTGCGTATCTATCGGCATTAATATTCAAATCTTGATTGGCTAAGAATAAGGTATAATAGGCTTCAGGCTTTTTTAATGTTTCCGGATATTTTTCTATTAAGGCCTCTAAGTACTCAATTGATTTCTCAGATTGCTTGAGGTCAAAATAGAGCAACTTCCCTAAGTTGAAATAAGCTTCTTCCATTTGATTTACCATCTTTTCCCTTGCCTCGGGGGTATTAGGGATCTGGTTTAATAGGGAGGCTTTGTCAGGAAGTTTTGCTGTGATGGTAGCCGAGCTGTTTTCTTCTTCCTCCTCCATAGGCTCTTCAATATTGATATTATTCTCTACAGAATTGGCAGCCTCTTGAAACCCTCGGTCACTACTTCTCCAATTGTCGGACAAAGGTCTGTTGCCCCAGATTTGTGTAAACTCCAATGCTCCTCTTTGAATGGCAACTGGATTGTCCCAATAAAAGGAGGCTCCAGATCCGCCGCCCCCTCCAAAGGCCAACAAGTTTTCAAAAATCCCCTGGGACTTCTTTTCTTCGGCCATTTTCGCTTCATTGATCAGTCTTTCCTCCTCCAATGCAAGAAAATTGTCAACATATTTTTCTTGTTCTTCAGCGCTGAGCTGACTAAGTTGAATTAGGCTGTCATTATAAGTAAGTAATTCGTAGTTGGTCGCATATTGATCAAAGATTACTTTACGGGCAGCAAGGACACCATGATTTTTATCCGTTTCTTTAAACTTTGCTAGGGCACTGTCTAAGTAATATTTTGTTTTAAGAAAATCCTCTTTATCATTAAGGTAGACATTAGAGAGTTCTTCGTAAATATATCCTTTCTGACGTTCGTTTTCCCCTTCCTCTTTTGCTGCCAAGATGTAGAGTTTGATGGCTTCCTCCAAATTGCCTTGTTTTTTTTCAAACCGACCTTTTTCAAATAGAATAACATCTCTAAAATCGATATTTTTATTGTCTTTGTAAAGATCATCATAGTATTCACGAACCCGTTTCAGATCTTTGCTTCGTTCTAATTCAGCCACTTGTTGAGAATAGAGCTGAGCAAAAAATGTTCTTTCATAGTTTGGGCTTCCAGAAATCGCTTTTTGATAGTATTCATAGGCAAAGGCATCTAAACCAGAATTTTGATACAATTGGGCCAAGATAAAGTGTATCCTGGAAGCCTCGGATTTGTTGGAGGTGTACTCCAGTGATTTAAATAAAGATGGCGCCATTAAATCCGTTTCTCCTCTGGCTTCATAATAATAAGCCAATGTTTTGTACAGGTATTGCTTATTTTCATCGGAGATATTTTCTTCTTTTGAAAGAAAATCTATAACAAAACTAGCATCTTCAAATTGGCGATGGTCGATAAAAGACCTTAAAAGTTGTATCAATGCGATATGTCTTACATCATCTTGGGAGCTATTAACATTGAGGAATTTGAAAGTATTTTGGGCTTCCTCATGTTTTCCTTTGTAATAGTCGACCTTGCCAATTAGAAAATAGGAAGGAGCTACCCATTTACTTATTTTATGCCAATCTACAGCTTTAGAAGCCATCTCTCTTGCCTCCTTCAAAAGGTCTTCTTTGGATGAAATGGTACTGCTATCAATAGGGTAAAATACGGGCAAGACTTGAGAGAAGTCCTCTTGGTGCTCATTTTTTATTTCCTTTTCTAATTCTAAGATTTTCTCTTTGGCATAATAATAGGCATTGAATCTCGCCGTTGTGTTATGGTACAAGCGATTAGTGAAGGTGTCTTTCTGCGAGGAGCAAGCAGATAAACAGTTCACGCATATCGTTAGTATGAAAAATATTATAACCCTTTGCAATGTTTTTGAGTTTGAATTCTTGTCCAAATTAGTTCTTTTGGAATAAATATTTAAACGAAAGGAATTAAATTCTATTTTTGTAAAAAATAAATATCTTAAACAAGTGTCAATTGAGCCTTAAACAGAAAATAAACGACTGGATAGAAACCAAGTTCCTGATAGTAATTAGAAAGGAGGAAGACTTCTCAGTCATTACTTCTTTTAATATTACGAAAGTTAGGGTAGGATTATTGTTTGTGCTAGTTTTCATGACCTGCTTTGTGGTATCCTTGTTTTTATCCAAAACTTTATTGGCTAGGTGGTTTGATCCTGTTTATATAGAAACGGAAAACATGGTTAAAATTCATGCATTGTCCGAATCCATTGATTCACTTATCATGGAGGTTAAAGCCAAAGATCAATACGTTGAAAATATTCAGAATGTTATTTCAGGAGAATTTGAAGACGATATCGCTACAGCCCCTGATACTTCAAGTAAGCAATTGGTGAATAGGGGTGAAATAGATCTTTATAAAAGTAGTGATGCCACCAAGCAAATTATCGGGGAATTTGAATCTCTCCCCCTTGAAGAGACAAGTTTTGGAAGGATAAGTAGTGGGTCTTTTACAGACAATTATTTTTTTCCTCCTGTAAAAGGGGTAGTTTCGAGTGGCTTTTCCTCTGGACAAAATCATTTTGGCGTAGATGTAGTTGCCGCTGAAAATGAACCTGTAAAAGCCATAGCTGATGGGACAGTGATCTTCTCTAGCTGGACGCTAGAGACCGGTCATGTAGTAGCAGTACAGCATTCGAATGAATTGATTTCTATTTACAAACATAATTCTGTAATATTGAAATCCATTGGAGACCCCATCCGTGGTGGGGAAATATTATCCATTATTGGTAACACTGGTGAACAAACCACCGGGCAGCACTTGCATCTTGAGCTTTGGTACAGAGGAAACCCGCTTGACCCTCAAGAATTTATTACATTTGATTAGATATGGCAAAAAATACTGACGATAAGAAAAATACCACGGAATTGGTTACTTCAAGTAATCTTGTGGCATTAGGAACAGTAATAGTAGGCAATATAGGTTCTCAGGGAAATATCCGAGTAGAAGGTACTGTGGATGGATCCTTAGATTCTCAACAAAAAATTATCATTGGCGAGTCCGCCAAGGTAAATGGAGATGTTAGGGCCGGAGATGTAGAAATTTCCGGAGAGGTCAAAGGAGATATATATTGTTCAGATTCTTTATACCTAAAAAAATCTGCATTGATTTATGGTGATATATATACTAAAAAATTAATCATAGAGGATGGTGCAGAGTTTAATGGTAAATGCAATATGGGCAACAATAACCAATTAAAAGTAGAAAGAAAAGATGGGGACACAAAAAAACAAGCCTCCTCAAACTGAGACTCCTGTTTATGTCAAGTACTTCGGATTGGCCTTTCAGATGTGTGCTATAATTGGCCTCGGTAGCTATCTTGGGTATAGGCTACATATAAGAAGCAATATGGAATTTCCACTCTACTTATTGTTGGGGTGCTTGCTTTCCACAGCTATTGCTTTTTACCAGCTATTTAAGTCCATTTCTCCAAAGAAAAATAAATAAAAGCAGATTTTGCTTTTTCATTTCCTCCAAGAGATAGCAATTAGATGAAGGCGTTATTAAAAAACCAGTCAGTAGGGTTAATCATTTTTTCACTGCTTCTATTTTCCATTATATGGCTAATAGAGCAGTTGTTTCCGGGGCCTTGGTTGCATTCCCTGATATACCCCATACTATTATTCTTTGCTGTTCTCACAGGAGTTACCGGATTTCTGGCTGCCAAATTGATGAAATTAGAATCATTTACAAGTGTTTCTGTTATTTTAGGAACTACCATAGTTAGACTGATTTGCTGTATTCTCTTCGTTTTTTTGATTTTATGGGAAGGCCATGAAAATTTACTTTGGTTTGTTGTGGATTTCTTTATCATTTATTTGTTGTACTTATTGTTTGATATGTACGGCTTAATAACTAATTTGCGCCTTCATTCGAAATAGGCAATAAAAATTGTTTTGATGGTCCGCAAATTTACCAGGTTAAGTATCTTATTGTCAGTAATTTTACTGACATTTTCAGCAGTAGCAATGGCTGCCTCCGATGGTGATGAAGATAAAACAAGCTTCATTATGCATCACATTAAAGATTCCCATGAATGGCATTTTGCCACAATTGGGCATACTCATGTTACACTCTCCCTTCCGGTAATTATCTATTCTTCGGATAGAGGCCTTGAATTTTATTCGTCCTCTTCTTTTGTAGATCCGGAGACGCATCATTTTGGTGTGGAGCACAATGGATACTTTATAGACGATCATGACAAGCTAAAGGCTGTTGATGAAAGCAGGTCATTTATTGATTTGAGCATTACAAAGAATGTGGCCATGATGTTTTTAATATTGGCGGTAACACTTTACATCATGCTATCTGCTTCCGGCTATTACAAAAAGCATCCCAACAAAGCTCCTAGAGGTATCGCTTCATTTGTGGAACCAATTGTCCTTTTTGTTCGTGATGAAATTGCACGTCCCAATATTGGTCCTAAATACAAGAAATTTACTCCTTATCTCTTGACCTTATTCTTCTTTATATGGATAGGAAACCTTTTGGGCTTGTTGCCAGGTGCAGCCAACCTAACAGGAAATATAGCGGTGACGGCTACTTTGGCCATGATTACTTTCTTTGTAACAAATATTAACGGGAATAAAGAGTATTGGAAGCACATATTTGCTACTCCGGGTGTCCCTAAGGCCATTTTGCCTATTTTGGTTCCAGTGGAAATTTTAGGTGCTTTTATTACCAAGCCAGCCGCCTTAATGGTTCGACTTTTTGTTGCCATTACCGCAGGTCACATTGTAATCCTTAGTTTTATTGGATTGATCTTCGTATTTGAATCCTACGCAGTAGGCGTAGCTTCCACATTGATGATAGTATTCATTAATGTAATAGAACTGTTGGTAGCCACTATTCAGGCGTATGTATTTACTTTATTCTCTGCCATGTACATTGGTTCAGCTACAGCTGAGCATGGACATGAGCATTAATTATGAAATTCTTTGTTCAATTTAATTAAATATAAACGAGTATGTTAACTTCATTATTATTGACTGCCGGTTTTGCACTTATGGGTGCTGGTATCGGTGCCGGAATTGTTGCAATAGGCGCAGGTCTGGGTATTGGTAGAATCGGTGGACAAGCCATGGAAGGCATTGCACGTCAGCCTGAGGCTGCTGGTAAAATCCAGACTGCAATGTTGATCATCGCTGCCCTTATTGAAGTAGTTTCCTTGTTTGCTGTAGTAGTTTGTCTACTTATCGCACTTAACGGAAATCTTACTTTCTAGAAACAGAAATTGGACCGGCGCTAGGCCGGTCCATTCTTAATTGAACAAAACTGATATTTAGCTTAAAAAAATACACAAAATGGATCTGATTACTCCTGACTTAGGTTTGATTATTTGGCAACTGGTAGGCTTTGCCATCTTATTTTTCATTTTAGCCAAATTTGCCTGGAGGCCAATACTTTCAGCCCTTGATGAGCGTGATGGTACAATTGAGGCATCCCTTAAGGAGGCTGAAAAAGCAAGGATGGAAATGCAAAATCTAGTAGCTGACAATGAGCGGTTGCTTCAAGAAGCACGCGTTGAAAGAGATGAGATTTTGAGATCAGCAAATGAGTTTGCAGCCCAAACCATGGAAATCTCTAAGGAAGAAGCAGCCAAGGCCGGAGCGAAGATGATCGAAGATGCCAAGGCTGTTATTGAAACTGAAAAACAGGCTGCATTGACAGACGTTAAAATCCAAGTTGCTGAACTTTCCCTTAAGGTTGCTGAGAAATTGATGAGACAAAATCTCTCAACAGAAGCTTCTCAAAAAGAGTTAGTAGAAGAATTTGTTAAGGATATTAAATTAAACTAATCTACCAGAAATGTCAGCATACAGAGTAGCTTCTCGTTACGCAAAATCACTGCTGGAACTGGCAGTAGAGAGAAATGAATTGGATCAGGTAAATTCGGATATGACAGCTGTTTTATCTTTAAGCGCTGCGAATTCATCTTTTTCAGACATGGTTAAAAGCCCTGTCATAAGTTCTGAAAAAAAGACTGAAATTTTGAAGTCATTGATTGGTAAGAATGCCTCAGCTTTGACTTTGAAGTTTTTTGATTTGGTAGGTGAAAAAGGCCGGACAGGTTTTCTTCCCGAAATGGCCACTGCTTTTCTTAGGTTACGCAATGAACACCTTGGGATTCAAATAGCAGAGGTTGTAAGCACCATTCAACTGGATGACGAACTGCGAAATTCTTTCAAGAGTATCGTAAAGGAAATTTCCGGTAAAAGTAAAGTAAATCTCATAGAAAAGGTTGATGCAAATTTAATCGGTGGTTTTGTCCTTAGAGTTGGTGACAAACAACTTGATGAATCAATCAAAAGTAAGTTGCAACAGTTGCGTCTGGATTTTACCCAGAACCTGTATGAGAAAAAATATTAATAAGAAAATAAGCTGTAATCAATAATACTATACAATAATGGCAGATGTAAGACCAGATGAAGTTTCGGCAATATTGAAAGAGCAACTCTCGGAAGCCAAGACTCAAGCAGAATTGGAAGAAGTGGGTACTGTACTCCAAGTCGGTGACGGTGTAGCCCGTATTTACGGACTCTCTAAAGCGCAAGCTGGTGAGTTGATCGAATTTGACAATGGGTTAAGGGCAATGGTTCTCAATCTAGAGGAGGACAACGTTGGTGCTGTACTCTTTGGAGATGCCAAATCCGTTAAAGAAGGGGATACCGTCAAAAGAACAAAAAGGATTGCCTCCATTAATGTAGGTAATGGTATGTTGGGAAGGGTGGTCAATACCCTTGGTGTTCCTATCGATGGTAAGGGCGCTTTGGAAGGAGACCTCTATGAAATGCCTCTCGAAAGAAAAGCTCCTGGTGTAATCTACCGCCAACCTGTTACTGAACCTCTACAAACCGGTATTAAATCTATTGATGCCATGATCCCTATTGGAAGAGGACAGCGTGAATTGATCATTGGTGATAGACAAACAGGTAAAACTGCTGTTGCGATTGATACCATCCTTAACCAGAAAGAATTTTACGACAAAGGTGAGCCCGTATTCTGTATTTATGTAGCCATCGGTCAGAAAGCCTCTACAGTTGCCAATGTGGTAGCTGCTCTTGAAAAAGGAGGTGCCCTACCTTATACCGTAGTTGTAAGTGCTTCCGCTGCAGATCCTGCACCGATGCAATTCTTTGCTCCATTTACAGGTGCCACTATTGGCGAATTTTTTAGAGATACAGGAAAGCCTGCTTTGGTGGTTTATGATGACCTTTCCAAACAAGCAGTAGCTTACCGTGAAGTTTCTTTGTTGCTTAGAAGACCTCCGGGACGTGAAGCCTATCCTGGTGATGTATTCTACCTTCACTCCAGATTATTGGAGAGAGCAGCTAAGATTAACTCTTCTGATGAAATTGCAAAGCAGATGAATGACTTGCCACCTTCTTTGGCACCTTTGGTAAAAGGAGGAGGATCATTAACTGCCCTGCCTATCATTGAAACGCAAGCGGGTGACGTTTCTGCTTATATTCCAACGAATGTTATTTCCATTACAGATGGACAAA
>NZ_CAXBOC010000108.1:0-12653 GCF_963976465.1 uncultured Cyclobacterium sp.
AGGGGTTGATTTTGCAATTCTTGGAAATAGGATCAGTGGATCTATCGATTATTACAACAACGAGACCACCGACTTATTGTATCAGGTAGACATACCCGGCATCAGTAGGTTTGAAACTTTTCCGGATAACCTCGGCCGAATTCATAACCAAGGGCTGGATATAGCCATCACCACTGCCAATATTAGGAAAAATGATTTGACTTGGGAAAGTACTTTTATGTTTTCAAGAAACAGGAACGAACTCAGAGAATTGCTGGGTTTTGACCTTGATGGTGATGGGGTAGAGGATGATTTGGTTTCTGAAGGATTGTTTATCGGATATCCTTTGGATGCGATCTTTGATTATTCCATCAATGGGTTATGGCAGCTAAATGAAGAAATTCCTGTTTACTCTGATCTGGGGGCCTACAAGGTCGTGGATATCAATGGAGATGGAGAAATTGATCCGGCAGATCGTAGCATCATTGGTTACGAAGAGCCTTCCTTCCGCTTTAGTATCAACAATACCCTTAACTATAAAAATTGGACCTTTAGACTTTTTATCAATTCTATTCAAGGTGGCAATTCAAGGTATTTAGGGATGGACAATATCAATAGTTGGCAAATCATCAATCAGGAAAATCACTTCAACAATGACTTTCCTTTGGGCTTGGATTATTGGACGCCGGAAAATACCGATGCAATTTATGAGCGCCCCAATATTAATATTTCCAGTGGAATAGCTGGTACCAGGTACATCCCTAGAAGTTTTGTAAGACTTCAGGATGTTTCACTGGCTTATAATTTTCCTAGGGAATTATTGAATAAGTTAAAAATTCAAAACCTTAAGGTATTTGTGAGTGGCAAAAACTTGTATACCCTTACCAAATGGCCCGGCTGGGATCCTGAAACCGGGCAAAATATTAACCGAACAGGAAGGCCCGTACTTAAGGGCTATTCCATGGGGTTAAACCTTGGGTTTTAATGATTTTTTGGCCATTAAATTTAAAAAGTATGAAAACGATAAAAAATAAATTCCTAATATTAATCGTATGCCTTCTTGTTATTGGTTGTAATGAGGATAGTTTTTTGGAGGAGGTTCCTAAGGATTTTCTTTCTCCGGAAATTGCTTATGTTACCGTCAATGATTTTGATGCTGCAGTGCTAAACCTGTATGCACAGGTAAGAAATGAATTTTTTTCAAGTGATAATCAAAACCGTTTTCCTGCCATTTCCTGGGATGGTACGGACATGGTATATGCCCATAAGAACTTTGGAACAAGACCGGATTGGGGAGGATCATTGCTACTTCCCACCAATACAAGTCTGGTGTATGGAGCCATGTGGAAACCTGCTTATCGCATTATCTATGATGTCAATGTAATCATAGGCAGATCCGAAGGTCCTCAGAGCCAATTAACCGCCGAACAAAAGAAACGCACGCAAGCTGAAGCTGCCTTTTTTAGAGGTTATATGTACAAAATGTTGGCCAACCTTTATGGAGATGTTCCCATAGTTTTGGAGGAAGTAACTTCACCAAGAAGAGACTTTGTTCGTTCCAGCAGAGCTGAGGTGTATGAACAAAGTGCTGCTGATTTATTATTGGCTGCCCAAGAATTACCTGATGTGGATGATGTGGACAATTCCAGAATCAATAAACTGGCAGCTTACCATTTATTGTCTGAGGTTTATATTTCTTTGGGTAGGTGGCAGGAGGCCGTGGATGCAGCTTCACAAGTTATTGATCATCCCCAAACTGCATTGATGACCGAAAGGTTTGGCTCAATGGTGGATCATCCTACCTTAGGAGGGGATGTTTACTGGGACTTATTCAGACAAGGAAACCAAAACCGAATGTCAGGAAATACAGAAGCCATTTGGGTATTGCAGTACGAATTTAATGTTCCCGGAGGAAATGATGGTTTCCAACTGGAAAGGACAGTAATTCCAAGGCTTTGGCAAGCCAAAATAGCCAATAATGATGGCTCCGTTCACCCATTGATCCCTTATCCTAATACCAATTATTACGGCAGAGGATCAGGATTCATGAGCCCTACCCGTTATTTGTATGACAATATTTGGAGGAAAAGTGGCTATGATCAAGACATGAGGAATTCGGAGTACAATATTGTAAGGGATTTTATTGTTAATAATCCAAGCTCAGATCACAATGGAAAATGGGTTTTCAAAGACAATGTACCCATAGCCCTAAGTTCTGTAAATGATACCACAAGGAATTTCTTTCCGGTATTTGCAAAAGCTTCCGTCGTCGGTCAACACCCAACGGAATTGTACCATAACGATCAGACTGTTCCCGGCTCACTTACCAATTCAGCCAAAAGAACTTTTAGAGACAGGTATGTCATTCGCTTGGCAGAAACTTATTTGTTAAGAGCAGAAGCCTACCTTGGGATGGGGGATAAGGAAAATGCTGCTGCAGATGTAAATACGGTAAGGAGTAGGGCTCAGGCCCCGGCCCTAAGTCCTGAAGATTTAGACATTGACTATTTATTGGATGAGCGCTTGCGTGAATTGCATTATGAATCCTTTCGCTTGCTAACACTTACCAGATTAGGTAAATTGGTGGAATGGACCAAAGCCAAGAATCCATGGGTAGGAGATTTGTACCAAAGTCACAATAATTTATGGCCCATACCTTTCAATGAAATTGAAAAAAATATTGAAGCGGATTTAGGTCAAAACCCGGGCTATTGATCCATCAATTCTTAGGCTGAAACAGTACTGATCAATCCTAAGTCGGTATTATTGTCCAATTGAGGCAATAATACCGGCTATTTCCATTGGTGTTTATCACACTTCAACCCGGATTTTGGAATTGAATTTCTTGAGCTTTCTCAAGGACTGTTATAATTGATTTCAGTACGAAATAGATTTTCTATTTCCGGTTCAGGGAAAAGCCATAGTAAGCGAATATTGAAACACATAATTTAATTAATATGAAAGTGTCAAAAAGAAGATCCTTTTTAGGGAAGTTTAGTTTCCTCCTATTCTCCTTTTTTGTGGGGAAGGTGAAACCCTTGATTGCTAAGGGAAACCCATTTGGCTTGAACAAAAGCAAAGGGAAGCTGTATTTCCCGAATGGCTTTAAAGTGACGGAAGTATCAGCCACGGAAGCCATTGTTTGGACCAGGCTCAGCCATAGTGAAAAATCGAAACCAATTACACATAAAAAGGCCAAAACAAAGCCTAAAGCCAATAATTACTATCCTGTTGATTTTGATGAAAACCAGCCGGTAAAGAATATGGATGGGGCCATTGCAGGGGCAAAAGGAAAGGTTAGAATAAAATACAAGACAATGGGGGAAACATTAATATCAGATTGGTATGAAACTGACTCGATTGATGATTTTACCGCCCAAATACCTTTGTCAAAGCTTAAAGCAGGTGAACGTTATTCCATTGAATTAGAGGCCATGTCAGAAGATGGTTCAGATAAGTCGACTGTGCCAGGTAGTTTTAAGACTGCTTATGATGCAGAAGAGGTTAAGCCGGTAAACCTTACCACTTCCACCTGCCAATATTTCTGGAATTATGATGATGCCGAGCGGGGTTTCCAAACTTATGATGCCATGGCAAAGTTAAAGCCGGATTTTTTCGTTCATACAGGTGATTATGTGGGGTAAGGATTTACAGATTTGGCTTGTGGAGGGTAGGGAATACCGAAGTCCTAAAGAAATACCGGAAGGAAAACCTAGAACAATTTGGGGGGATGAGCAAAAGAATTGGTTTATAGATACCATAGAAAGTTCTGATGCCACTTTTAAAATCTTGTTTTCTCCCACCCCTGTAGTAGGACCTGACAGAGAGAAAAAACGAGACAATCATGCCAATAATCTATTTGAAGAAGAAGGCAATTGGTTAAGAGGGTTTCTATCCGGTAAAAAGAGTGTTTTTGTGGTCAATGGGGACAGACATTGGCAGTATTTTTCCATAGATGATGCCACAGGATTGAGGGAGTTTGGGGCGGGGCCGGTATCCGATGCACAATCAGGAGGCTGGTCCCAGGAAGATAAAAGGCCGGAACATCAGTTTTTGAGAGTTAAAGGTGGGTTTTTGGGCATCAAAGTATTCCGTGAAGCAGGCAAGCCTAAAATTGATTTCACCCATTATGATGTTAAAGGAAATGTTATGAATCAAGAAGAATTTGAGAATTAAAATGCATAAATTTCAAAAATAAATGTCAAGATACGCTACCTATAACTTTGCAAGCCAAATGAATGGTCACCTTCTGATTAAAGCTTTGTCAAAAAGCCTTATTTTGTTTCTACTCTTGTCTTTCACTGTGATGGCACAGGATTTTGGTGAACAAGGGCACTCGATGAATAAATTAACAGACAATCGAGACATCCTTTCCTTTTGGGGAACTACCAAAGAGGCCGATAAAAAACTGTATGAAGAGGCTTACAAAGTTTTGTCGGCCGAAAAACAGGCTGATTATTCAGAACTAATGAAGTCCGAAGCCTTTAAAAAATTAGCTCAAGACCAAAATCGAAAGATTTTAGCAGGCCCTATGCTTGGTCAAATCAAACCAACAAGTGCTTCTGTTTGGGTAAGGACTTTAAGTCCTGCAAAAGTGGAGGTAAAGGTTGAAGGGAAGGAAGGTAATTTTATTTACGGTCCGGTGTATACCTCTACAGCAACTGATTTGGCAGGCCTTGTAGAGATAACAGGATTGAAACCTTCCAGTCGGTATACTTACAAAATCATAATCAATGGAGAGGAAGTTTTACCGGAGCTGAAACAAAGCATTGCCACTTTGCCGGATGTTAATCAAGGTGAAGAAGTAAAAATAGCCTTTGGTTCCTGTCCGCACCGCTGGGGCTTAGGAAACCATACTTTGTTGGAGCAGATCCAAGAGAGAGGTAACCAAGCAATGCTGTTTTTAGGTGACATTGCTGTTCAGGATAGAAATGATCATTTGGGAATGCACAGAGCTGATTATTTATTAAGAGATTTTTTACCAGGCAGGGCTTTGTTGCTCAAACTCCCGTTTATGCTTCCTGGGATGACCACGACTATTTTGATAACGACAAGGCCGGTATACCTGAAGGGTACTCAGAAAAAGGGCGTAGTGGTGTCAGAGAAGTATTCAAGCATTCTTGGGTCAACCAATCCTATGGGGATGAAGCTATTCAAGAGGGGATATTTACGAGAGATAGAATAGGTCCGTTTGATATCATCATGACAGACAATCGTTATTTTAGGACCGGAGAAAAAGGCTCATTTTTAGGCCCTCAGCAGATGGATTGGCTTAAAGAACAATTATTGGATTGTGAAGGGCCTTTTATTATTCTGTCTTGTGGATCTATGTGGAGTGATTATGTGTCCAATGGCAAAGATTCATGGGGCGTAAATGACCCCGAAGGAAGAGAAGAGCTATTTAGTTTTATCGAAGAGAATAAAATCAATGGTGTCCTGCTTATTTCTGGAGATAGACATGGGGCCAGAGGCTTTAGAATTCCAAGAAAATCTGATTTCGGTTTTTATGAATTTGAAGCTGCAAGTTTAGGAGCGAGAGTTGGTCCACCCGCCATAGATCCAACCTGGGATACCCAACTCTACGGGATTGATGGACAATTTGCTTTTGGAGAATTCACCTATCTTCCTTCTGGTAAAGATCCCTCCGTAGTTTTTCGTTTGGTGGGAGAAGCAGGTAATATTATCTATGAAAAAACCATTCATAAAAGTGAATTGGCACCTTGAAATTTAGGCTCCATTAAATAAAAAATTCTCTAGTTGACCTTATACTGTTTAGAATAGCTCCTGCAATAGGTATGAAATAATTCCGATTATTTAATAATAATAACCATTGGTATTATATAGTATAATATTATATTAGTTTTTTTATAAATTATGGGGTGAAAAATCTATTTTATTAACTAAAAATTAAAAATTCAATTGTAAATGTAAAGTCAAATTATTGGATTTTAATAAAGGAGTAAGTACAAACTCTTTTTAAAAGCCACTTAGTTATTCATTCAAAACAATAAACCCATGAGAAAAAAAATTACAAGCTACCAGTTGGTATGGCTGTCTGTGTTTGCTGTGTCTTTATTGTACACACATTTTCAGGCAAGTGCCTATGCAACAATCCCTAGTCTCAATTCATCTTTTAAAATTGAGACTACTATTAATGATCTTACCATTCCGGCATCCATCAGTGGAACAGTAGTAGATCAAAACAATTCCCCCATTCCCGGTGCAACAGTTATTGTAGTAGGAACCAATACCGGAACCGTTACAGATATAGACGGTAAATTCACTTTAGATGCTTCTCCCGGTCAAGTTATTCGGATATCCTTTATTGGCTTTGAATCTGTGGAAGTGACTGTTGGCAATCAAACAGAATTAAACATAACCCTAATCGAGGATACCTCTTCCCTTGAAGAAGTGGTAGTGGTGGGCTATGGTACCCAGCGAAAAAGTGATTTGACGGGTGCTATTTCTTCTGTTACAAGTGAAGACCTTAAAGAAACCCCCGCAGGCAATTTTTTGGAACAATCCCAAGGTAGACTTGCCGGTGTAGACATCGTAAGGGCCAATGGATCCCCCGGTTCTCCTGTTCAAATTAGAATTCGAGGCAATCGATCGATTAATGCAAGTAATGAACCGCTCTATGTGATTGATGGAATTCCTACCAATGCGAATATCAATGATTTTAACCCCAATGATATCGCATCTATGGAGGTTTTAAAAGATGCAAGTTCTGTGGCCATTTATGGGTCAAGAGGGGCAAATGGCGTGGTCTTAATTACCACAAAGAAAGGTAAAACGGGTAAGGCGGTCATTAGCTATGATGGCTATTATGGTGTTAAACAACCGATTGAAGACCTGAATTTAATGGATGGAAATGCCTTTGCGGCCTATTCAAGAATTGCAAGGGGACACGATGGAGATGATTCATCATTCGACAGTAATTTTCTTGCACCCTTAGAAATTGAGAATTTACAAGCGGGTAGATTTACCAACTGGCTTGATTTAGCCCTAAGAACTGGCAGTCAACAAGATCATCAGGTATCTGTAAGTGGGGGAACGGACAAAGTAAATTATTATGTTTCGGGCTCTTTTTTCAAAGAAGATGGTTATATACCGGGTACTGATTTCGAAAGAACAGCCATAAGGGTTAATCTTGAATCAAAATTAACAGATAAACTCAAAATGGGCCTTAGTGCCACGGTAAGTTTAAGTGAAAGGAATCAAATGTCAAGTGCACCCTTCTCAAATTCCATTGGCTATTCCCCACTTGTAGGGCCATTTGATGATGAAGGTAATTTTCTGGCTTTTCCCAATCCTAGGGAGGGGCTATTGTCCAACCCTTTGTTAAATTATCAACCTTACCAATATGTCGATGAAACCAGAGGACATAGGATTTTTGCCAATTTATATGCAGAATACCAATTCAATGACAATTTAAAACTCAGAGTAAATTATGGTCCAGACTTCAATCTAGCCAGAAGAGGTAGGTACGGAGGTATGTTGGATGGCAACATTAACTCAGGGTCTATAAATAACCAAATGGATTTTGCCTATACTCAAGAAAACATCCTTACCTATGATAAAAGTTTTGGAAAACATGCTTTGAACCTTGTAGGATTATTTTCGGTACAGTCTAGCAGATTTGAAACTTCATCCCTATCAGGACAAGACATTCCTATAGAAAAATCCTTGTTTTATGACCTGGGCAGTTCTTCGACCATTACAGGAATTGGTAGCTCTCTAGGAGAATGGGGACTCACCTCCTATATGGGAAGGGCTAATTACCGCTTTGATGACAAATTTCTGTTTACCCTTACAGGTAGAGCTGATGGATCTTCAAGGTTAGCAGAAGGTAATAAGTGGGCCTTTTTCCCCGCCTTTTCTGCAGGTTATATTTTATCTGAAGAAGAATTAATGCAGGGGTCTAAAATTTCCTTTTTAAAGGTTAGAGGTGGATATGGTGAAGTGGGCAATACTGCCATTTCTGCTTATCAGACCCTCGGTGGACTGGAAAGAACCACATATGTTTTTGGGTCTACTGCTGCCTTTGGTTATGCCAATAATTTAATTCCAAATCCAGATTTGAAATGGGAGATTTCAAAAACCATGAATTTAGGTCTTGATTATGGCTTGTTTGAAGACCGAGTTAATGGGAGTCTGGAATATTATATTACCAATACCAGTAATTTATTGCTGAACAGATTACTGCCTATCACTTCAGGTTATAACTCTGTACTGCAAAATATAGGAAGTACTAGGAATTCAGGTTGGGAATTGTCTGTGAATGCAAACCTAATCAATCAACCTACAGGCCTAAGATGGGATGTGAACATGAATGTGTTTTCAAACAAAGAACAAATTACAGAGCTTTTTGATGGAGACAGTGATGATGTAGGAAACAGCTGGTTTATTGGTGAGCCCATTAATGTGTTTTATAATTTTGAACAAGGGGGCATCTGGCAAATGGATGAGGCAGATTTAGCCGCAGATTATGGGCAGCAACCAGGTGATATCCGCATCAATGATGTAAATGGAAGAGGGGAAGACGGTGAACTTAACAAGCAGCCCGATGGGAATATTAATTCAGACGACCGAAAAGTCTTGGGTTCCACCGTACCTAGCTGGTCCGGAGGATTGACCAATAGATTTAGCTATAAAAGCTTTGACTTGTCGGTACTCGTGCACGCCAGAATGGGCCAAATGCTGAATAGTGGTTACCATAATTTGGGAGGCAACAACTGGCAAGGCAGATACAATGCGATAACCATGGATTATTGGACCGTCGATAATCCTACCAATGCGATTCCTAGACCAAATGCCGGTGAAGCACCATTGTATGCCTCTGCAGTTAGGTATTTTGATGGTTCTTATATTAAAATAAGAAACATTGCATTAGGATATAATTTTGATCCCGTATGGATTAAAAAATTGGGTTTAACCTCAGCAAGGATTTACTCTACAGTTAATAATGCATTTATATTTTCTCCTTATAAAACAGTGGATCCGGAAACTTCCAATGGCAATGTTGGTGGAGGTAGTCCTCTCACCACAGCCTCCTATATTTTTGGAATTAATTTGAAATTTTAATTGACGAAAACATGAAATATTCTCATTTTATAATTAGTTTCATTTTGGGCTTGTCAATAAGTTCGTGTAATGAAATATTGACGGAAGACCCTGTTAGTTTGGCAACCTCTGATAGTTATTATGTAACAGAGAGAGGAATTGAAGATGGGCTAAAAGCATCCTATACAACCCTAAGAAGGTTTTATGGGCAGCAAAACGGGTTTTTCTTAACGGTTACCGGTACTGATATTTTTACCAATGGGTTTGGGGGAATTGCCAATAATCCTGATATCAATAACTATTCTTCAAATTTTCTAGGTACTAATTCCACGGTAACCAATGTTTGGAATGCCCTTTATGTGGGGGTAAACCAATGCAATACCGTAGTGAGCAAAATCCCTGATGTCACGGGAATTTCTGAGGAGCGAAGGAAGGAAGTGGAAGCAGAGGCTCGGTTTCTGCGTGCCCTTTACTATTTCCACTTGGTACAGCAGTGGGGGGATGTGCATTTTACTTTGGAAGAGACAAAAGGTGTGGAAACAGAGGCCAATAAAACCCCTGCAGCCACCATTTATGAAAACGGTATACTTCCGGATCTAGAATTTGCTGTGGAAAATTTACCGCCAAGTGCAGGGGAACAGGGTAGGGCTTTTAAAGGAGCCGCCGAAGCCATTTTAGCACGGGTCCACTTGACATTAGGTAATTGGGCAGCTGCCGAGGCCTTGGCCTCCAATGTGATCACGAACTATGATTTTGAACTGGTTACCCCTTATGCTGACTTGTGGGATATCAATAACGATACCAACAAGGAATTTATCTTTGATTACACCTTCAATCCGGCCATGGTTAGAGATGTCGAAAATGGCCGACCTTTTCAGCGATTTTTGCCGACAAATTACTTGTTTAGTCTATACGATAGGGATATTGATGCACGTTGGAACGGCTCATTTAAAACCGTTTGGTATGCCAATATCTCCGCTGAAATCAATGGACACCAGGTAAACCCCGGAGATACAGCGATTCATATAGTCATGGAACCTGTTCCGGATGAAGTCAAAATGGCTGCTCCCTATTGGATCATTGATTACAAAGGAAATTGGATAGGAGATGTGAATGCCTACCAAGAAATTGGAACAAACCAGAGAAGAAATTATCCTTCCTTATTGAAGTTTTTAGACCCACTGCGTCCGAGTACCAATGAAACAGCAGGACGTAGGGATTTTCCTGTGGTAAGATTGGCAGAAATGTATCTGATAGCCAGTGAGGCTGCCTGGAGACAAGGAGAAGCAGGAGCTGCGGCTGATTATATGAATGTGTTAAGATCCAGGGCTGCTATACCCGGAAAAGAAGCAGAAATGTTGGTTGATGCCAATGACATTAATTTGGATTTTATTTTGGAAGAACGGGCAAGAGAATTGGTAGGAGAGAAGCACCGCTGGTATGATCTGAAAAGGACTGGTACTTTACTCGAAAGGGTTAGGGAATATAACCTGGATGCCAATCCCAATATAAAAGAAATGCATTTGGTGAGACCTATTCCTCAAACACAGATTGACAGGGCGAGTAATCCTGGCGAGTTTGTGCAAAATCCGGGGTATTAATCCACTTGGACAAGAGCCTCTCGTAATAGAACGAGAGGCTTTTTTTCTTTATTAGAAATAAGCTATTTTTAACAGGCATCTCCATGTACCCTTTTCATAGGATGGGAATAGAGAATCAATAGCGCACAATGTTACTTGGAACTGGAGAAAAGACAAAGGGAGTCATTCTATCGATACTTTTGGCAGCATAGAAAATGGTAGGGAAGTGTTGAGTTAAAATTAGTTTTATCAAGCAAAAATGGTTTTTAGCTTAGAGTTGGTTTGTTTAAGGCAATAAGATTGAGTTAGGTCAACCTATTAATAAAGTAGATCTAAAATTTTATATTTGGTGGCAACCCCATAAAAATAATCAATAAAATATGAATTTGAATAGAAGACGAAGTTTTGTCAAAAAAGTCCTTGCCGGACTTGTGACTTTTACTTTAAGCCCAAAAGTTGTTACCAAAGCCGGTCCGACAACTTTTAATTTAAATACCAAAGGACCCTACTTTACCAATGGATTTAAAGTCTCAGAAGTTGGGAAAAACCAATGCATGCTATGGACGAGATTGTGTGCTCAAGCTGTTCCCAATCCGGTGAGACATGAACGTAAAGAGAAAGTTTTTAGACACCCCATTGATTTTGATGAAAATCAGGAAGTAAGTAAAATGGATGGGGCAGTGGCAGGAGTAGAAGGTGAAGTAAGGGTAATAATAAAAGATAAAAAAGGGAGAACTATTTTCACTTCGCCTTGGGAGAAAGCCACATCGGACAATGATTTTACCGTTAAAATTCGTGTTACAGGGCTTAAGGAAAACAAAGATTATATAATATTATGGGAAGCCAAGGCATTGGATGAAGCGAAGGTGACCAAGGAGAAAGGTTCCTTTTCGACTGCCCCCGGTGATAGTGAGGCGGTACCGGTCCTATTAACCACTTCTACTTGTCAGTATTTTTGGAGTTTTGATGACAAAAGAAGAGGGTTCCATACTTATGACAGCATGGCCAAGCTAAAACCTGACTTTTTTGTACATACAGGTGATTATTTATATTATGACAAGCCGGGTCCCTTGGCTAAAAATATAGAGAAAGCCCGTCACAAATGGCATGCGATGAATAGCTGGCCTTCTTTAAGGGACTTTTTCAAGAAAGTACCTATTTTCATGATAAAGGATGATCATGATGTTTTGAAAGACGATGCCTATAAAGGCAAAGGGCCCTTTGGAGATTTGACCTTTGAGGAGGGGGTAAAACTTTGGTATGAAAATGTTCCAATAGAAGACAAACCTTACCGTACAGTTCGCTGGGGTAAAGACCTGCAATTATGGATGGTAGAAGGAAGAGAATACAGGTCTAGGAATGATATGGAAGACGGGAGTGAAAAAAGTATCTGGGGCAAAGAACAAATTGAATGGTTTACAAAATCTGTAGATGCATCCGATGCAACTTTCAAGTTGCTATTTACAGCAACCCCGGTAGTGGGGCCGGATAGGGATGGTAAGAAAGACAATCACGCCAATAGTAATTTTAAAAATGAAGGGGATTGGCTTAGGCAATACTTATCAGAGAAGAAAAATATGTTTGTTGTCAATGGAGACAGGCATTGGCAATACGTTTCCAAGGATTTAGAGACGGGATTGATGGAGTTTGGCTCCGGACCGGTAAGTGATTTTCACGTCCAAGGATGGGATGCTGAAGATGTTCGTCCCGAACACCAATACCTTAATTTAATAGGAGGTTTTTTGTCTATCCAAGTGGATAGGTCATCAGGCAGTCCTAAAATTAGTTTCCACCACCGAGATGTTGACGGAAAAATTATGCATGAGGAATCCATTGTCGGATAGAGAACAAATGGATATTATTTTTAATTTTAGGCCTGTCAATTAAAAAAGTACGAAAGATATCATATAAAAGGTTAGGGTGAGGAAGCCAAATCAACATAAAGAAGCTGAGTTAGTTTTTCTGTTAAAGCAGGGGGATAAGTCCGCATTTGAGGAGATATACCATCGGCATATAGACAGAATGTTGACT
>NZ_CAXBOC010000109.1:0-12618 GCF_963976465.1 uncultured Cyclobacterium sp.
TGAGCAGGTATTGGATCACTATGAAACCGGCATAAAGACCAATGAAACCTTGGCCCCTCAACTTGAGAATGGCATTGTATTAAGTGCCACCGAAAGAACACAACTATTGGCTTTCCTTAACAGCCTTAACGATTATAATTTTATTACAAATCCAGCCTACCAAAAATAGGTTTACAACCATGAAAAGACTCACTATTTTAGCCATCACCCTGTTGACATTTTCCTTTTTACCAAAAGAGGCCAAAGCATGCGATAGCTGCAACTTTTTTGAATACAGCCTCTTGCAAAACAGAAGCTATTTTGGTCTGTTTTACAGGCACCGCAGTTTTGGGGATTACACACAGTATGGGAATACCACCAATCAAATCACCACGGCCAATGTATCAAACGCTGCTTTTGAAAACAGCCTTTTTAACAACTATACGCCCAATGCTAGGACCTTATCTGCTACTATCCCTGATCAGGTAGTTATGCACGAACCGGAAGGCAACGCGCTCTATGTCAACAAAACAAAAATGGATTGGGAAACCTATGAAACGGTAGAGTTGAGAGGGAATTTTATGCTAAAAAACAACTGGAACTTCGCCTTTCTTCTACCCTACGAATCCAATATTGTCTATTATGAAAAATTGTTAGATCTACCCAATCCCGTTCAGGATACTACCATAAGTGTAAAAGGTTGGGGGGATTTGACTTTAGCTGCTGATTATATTCATTACATCTACAACTCCAAGGCAAGACACACCTTCCGGCCAGGAATAGCCGTCACTGCTCCCACCGGACAATCAAGACGAATTTCCAATGGTGAGCAACTTTATGATCCGATTATCCAGCCCGGCACAGGTTCCTGGAGTTTGATTGGTAGGATGAATTACCAGTTGTTTTATACGAAAACAGGCGCGAATCTTTCCTTCAGCTATAAAACAGCCACTGAAGGTAGCCAAGAATACCAATTCGGAAACAGTTTTAATGGATCTGCTGTAGGCTTTCATCAATTTACCTTTCAAAACAATTGGATTTTGGTCCCCAATCTTGGTGGATATTTTGAACATGCAGCGAATGATACTTGGGAGGGTGAAAAACAAGCCCTAACAGGCGGTGATGTGGTATTTGCACAGGCAGGAACAGACCTCAACATTAAAGATTGGACTTTAAGCTTTGTTTGGCAGACCCCTTTGTCACAAAGTTTAAATGGAAATCAAATCCTTCACAAAAATCGCCTAAGCATTGGGGTAATTAAATCTTTCAAATTGTAAGAGAAAGGTGGGGAAAAAATTAAAAAATATAAAAAAAAGTAGGTATTGGTAAGCTTCAAAAAATCCCAAAAAATTCAATAGTTTCCAGCGCATAAACCAAACGCTTAGAATCTTTTCAAAAAATCAACTCAACACTTTCTTTTCGGTTTTAACATTGTTCCAGAACAAATAACCAAATCCTAACTGAGGAACAATTATCAACACTACATGAAGAAAATTCACCCCACCACTAATGGAAATATTTAAATTCAACAGATTGGCAACAGCCAGTATCAAAACCAAAGATACCAGAGCAAAAAGATGGGCCAACATTAATTTTTTTTGACTTTTCATAATCTTAAAATTTACTTTATTAGAGCTATTAAAAATAATCAGTGCAGTTATTTACACTTGATGACATGACAAAATTGGGACATAAATTCCGTAAAAACAAATCACCTAACCACACCTAATCCCTTTGTATTTCAATGTTTTATGAGATTACCCATTACAAAAAACCTTAATTGCAAATCGTTTTACTTAATTTGCATTTCACCTCAAAAAAACTTTTTGAAAAAAATTCATTTATTTTTTTTAAGGTTAAAGGGGTAGGTTGAAAATCCGATAATCATGTGAGTTACTTGAACCAAACCTCTTTCAGTAAGGTCAATTAAAGCCCAAAACCGGCTCACTTTTTAGCATGCCGAAACCCGAAGTCTACTTGCCCCTTTCATATAGGTATTGGAACCAATACCGGATTACAAGGGTCCTCCTTATTGGCATTCCCCTTTTTATAAGCAAGTAAATCCCCCATTTCCCAGATATATACCATTATAGACTCCAATTTTTCAACTACCAGGTTTCTTTCCCAATAATTGATGCTATTTTTGTATTTTGGAAAGAGAAGTATGACATATCAAATCAAGGCCTTTGAAAACGGTATTAGAATTGTTCATCAGGAAGTAAGCAGTACCCGTCTGGTTCATTGTGGATTTATTCTTGACATCGGAAGCAGGGATGAAACGGAGGAACAGGTTGGCTTGGCACATTTTTGGGAACACATGGCTTTTAAAGGCACTCAAAAAAGAAAGGCTTTTCACATCCTCAATAGACTTGACTCTGTAGGTGGAGAGCTCAATGCTTATACTACCAAAGAAAAAATATGCTTCTATGCAACAGTGTTACAGCAACATTGGAACAAAGCAGCTGATTTACTTTGTGACATCACTTTTAACAGCACCTTCCCTCCCAAGCAAATAGAAAAGGAAAGGCAGGTGATATTGGAAGAAATGGCCATGTACAGAGATTCACCGGATGATGCTCTCCAAGATGAATTTGACAGCTTACTCTTTCCCAACCATTCTCTAGGCTATAATATTTTAGGTACCGAGGATTCTGTAAAAAGTTTTACTCAAAAGGACTTTATCAATTTTATTGCGGAGCATTTGGATACCTCCAAGATGGTATTTTCGGTAGTAGGCAATATCAGTTTTAAAAAGGCTGTCAACCGGTTGGCTCCTTTATTAAGCAATATTCCCGCCAGCCGAAGCGCTAAAAAAAGGGTTCCTTCCTTGACCTATGAACCAAAATCCAATGCTTTTCATAAAGACATCAGCCAGGCCAATTGCGCCTTAGGCAAACCGGCGCTCTCCATCCATGATTCCAGGAGGTATAAGCTTCACCTGCTCAACAATATATTGGGAGGCCCAAGTATGAATTCAAGGCTCAATATGGCTTTGCGGGAAAAACACGGCTTGGTATACAGCATAGAATCCGTTTATCAGGCTTTTACAGACACTGGCTTTATTGGCATCTATTATGGCACTGAAGAAAAAGCAGCAGCCAAAGCACGGAAAATTGTTTTAAAGGAAATTCAACGTATTTGCACCCGAAAACTCGGGAGTATGCAGTTGCACATGGGCAAGGAACAAGCCATTGGGCAGATGGCCATGGCTGAAGAAAACCATGCAGGACTAATGCTGGTATATGGCAAAAATCTTTTAGACAAAGGTAAAATTGAACCTTTAGAAGCCATTTTTTCAAGCATACGGTCTTGCACAGCTGAAGAACTATTGGAACTTGCCAATGAAATATATGATATAGATAAATTTAGTTTTCTAACCTATCTACCCAAATAGTCACGATGGACGAAGAACTATTAAAATATTGTGAAGACCACAGTGGAAGTGAAGACAAACTACTTCAGTTGATCAAAAGACAAACGCATTTAAAGGTTTTGAAACCTCGGATGCTGTCCGGCCACCTGCAGGGAAAAATGCTGGAAATGTTTGTAAAAATGACAAGCGGTATAAATGTTTTGGAAATTGGTACGTTTACAGGTTATGCATCCATTTTTCTCGCCAGAGGGCTAGCTCCCGAAGGTAAACTGACAACAATTGATGTCAACGAAGAATTGGAAGAAATGGTCCGTGGTTTTTTCAAGCAATCAGGCCTTGATAAAAAAATTGATTATAGAATAGGCAATGCCCTTGAAGTGATCCCAACCTTAACGGAGCCTTTGGACTTTGTGTTTATTGATGCTGACAAGCGCAACTATGTCAATTACTTCGATTTGGTGGTCGACAAAATGAGGCCCGGGGGATTGATATTGGCAGACAATATTTTATGGTCCGGAAAGGTCTTAGAGAAGAACCGCAAAAAATTGGATAAAAACACCGCCACGATTTTGGCGTACAACGAGAAAGTAAACAATGACCCAAGAGTTGAAAATGTAATTTTACCGATAAGGGATGGCATCATGCTTGCCCGGAAGCTTTAACCGGAATCAAAGAATGAAAAAAACAGTAATTGCCTTTTTAATATTTTTTATCTATCAAAATGCACCGGTACTTGGGCAGACACCACAGGTCCCCCGAATCATTGAGTTTGCAGGCTTAACCTTAAAGCTAAATGATGCTGCCAGAAAGGATATCCAAGCAGATGTAGATGCACAATATAGAAGTGCCTCTCATTTTCAAGTAAAGCTGGATCGGGTAAACCTTTATCTACCCATCGTCGAAAGGGTCCTTAGGGAAGAAGGTGTTCCTGAAGATTTTAAATTCTTGGTCATCCAGGAAAGCAGTCTGATTTCAGATGCCGTCTCTACTTCCAATGCAGTTGGTTTCTGGCAATTTAAAAAAGGCACCGCGGAAGAAGTTTTTTTAAGAGTGGACAATGAGGTGGACGAAAGAAAAAGTATCGTTTCTTCAACGAGGGGAGCCGCCAGGTATTTAAAAAAGCACCAGAAGTACCTGGACAACTGGGCCACCACCTTGGTGTCTTACCAAATGGGTTTAGGAGGGGCTAGGCGCTACTATAAAGACAAGTATAAAGGTCACCGAAACATGGACATAAGCCGCGGGACCTATTGGTACCTAAAAAAGTTTTTGGCGCATAAAATCGCTTACCAAGGCCAGCTTGGGAAAATGGTCAACAATGGAAATTATTTACATGAATATCCTGTCAAAGGGCCTACCAACCTTAAATCTGTAGCAAAAACCTTGGGGGTAAGTGAAAGTCATTTAAAGGAATATAACAAATGGTGCTTGAGAGGGAAAATACCCGGTGACAAAACCTATACCATTACTTATATATTAAACGGTATTGTTCCCGAAAGGCCATTGCTCACCAATAATCCGCCTTCTACAAATAATGCAGGATTGCTTGCAAACAGTGCCAATGCTTCCGGTTTCCCAAAAATCACCGGAAACCTAGGCAATGCCAATCAGGCCAATCAAATAAAAATCAATGGAATTAAAGGTATTATTGCCATTGCCAATAGCCAAAGTCAACTGGCGATTCAGGCCGGCATAAGTGAAGGGAAGTTAAGGAGGGTCAATGATTTAAAAGCGTCAGATCCCATTCAACCGGGAGCCTATTATTATACTAAAAACAAAAAAAGCAAAGCCAAGACAGCGGAACATGTGGTTCAGCCGGGAGAAACCCTTTGGGAAATCTCTCAACGGTATGGAATCAGAAAGCATTCATTAATGGCCAAAAATAGGATTTATAAAGATGAGCAGCTTTTGCCGGGAATGGTATTGCGCTTAAGAAAATACTATAAAAAAGACGAAAGTATAAAGCGCGTGAAACTGAGTCCTGCTCCTATCCAAGCTGCTGAGCCCGGAATAGAACAGAGAAGGCAGCCAGGTGCTCAAAAAGCCCAACCAAGGGTAGAGGTAAGCCCTTCAAAAAAAGATCCTGTGCCTACGGCTCCGCAAGCCCCCAAAGAAACAAAAGAGACTTATCAGGAATATCAGGTAAAACCGGGAGATACCCTCTACTCTATTTCAAGGGCTTTCGCTGTTAAAGTAGAAGAATTAAGGCGTTGGAATAATATTGGTGAAGATAATCTCCTTTCAGTGGGACAAAAACTGGAAATCAGAAAATAAATAAAATTTTTGACTGTATATTTGCATTTCACTGTCTATTAATCATGAACATCAAATTTGTATTCGTTCTATTCTTACTATTTGCAGCCAAAATCAGCACTGTTTCGGCGCAGGACGCCCTCTCTAAGGCGGACACGGTAATCATAGGTGGTGATACATTGATCATGTTAGGAGACTCTCTGATTTTCACTACAGAAGAAGAGCCCATATATTGGAAAAGAGGAGGTAATTTTAATTTAAGCTTGCAGCAGGTAAGTCTAAGCAATTGGGCTGCCGGTGGAGCCAGCTCTTTTGCCTTGAATACCGGACTCCAAATTTTCGCCAATTACAAAAAGGAAAACATTATCTGGGAAACCAACCTTACTTTGAATTATGGAATCAACCGGCAAACAGGTAGGGCTTATCCCACAAGAAAATCGAACGACAACTTTATTTTTATCAGTAAATACGGTAGGCAACTTAGTAAAACAATTTACCTTTCCACACAGATTGATGCCCGAACCCAATTGATTGAAGGGTATCGTTATTATCGTGAATCGGGAGCTGATCGAGACAGTAGAAGCCGCCTTTCAGATTTCCTGAGTCCGGGTTATGTTCAATCTTCAACCGGTCTGAACTATCAAACTACTTCAAAAAACGGAGCCAAATTCTCATCCATTTTATCTCCTTTTACAGGGAGGTTTACCGTGGTATTGGATGACTCTCTCAGTAGGGCAGGAGCATTTGGAGTTGTACCCGGTGAGAAAGTAAAACCTGAGGCAGGTATATCTTTGAATACCACGGCCGATTTTAAAGTCATGGAAAATATCAATTGGAAAATGGATCTAAACCTCTTTACCAACTATGAGAAACTGGGAAATACCGTAGTCAATTTTAACTCTGTCATTAGCTTAAAGGTGAATAAGTACATCACCACCAGAATTGCTACAATCATGATCTACGATGAGAGTGTCTATGTACCACAAGATGAGGGCCCAGCCACCCGGGCCATACAGCTTCAAAACCTCATCAACTTTGGCATTGGTTTAGATTTTTAAACCCAAAAACTCATCTCAAAGGTTTCAATTGAAGATTTCATGCCCTTGAGATGCTTTCTTCTCCTCTTTTATTTTCAAATGGAGCAAGCCTGATTTAAGATATTACCAATCATTCTACTTCTAACCTGAGTTCGACTTAAAATTATTAAAAAGCTCTCATTCCAAGGCTTAGGGAGGCATTTGAATAGGGGAAGATGTGGAAATCCCCAAACTATACGAGAATTCTTCACCCTTTCCTACCTCTGCAGGTTATAAAAGGTTCGGATGAGAGGTAGCCGTTTTTATAACGCCCATTTAAATCGAGCTCGTGCTTATATCTTGATTCACACTTCTGTGAGAAGAGATAAGAACTTTTGACATGGGGATGGGAAAAGCCATGATTAGGTTTTAAAAATCCGCTTGTAAACCAAAACGTTTTTTCAACTCCTTAAGGGCTGGGGATTTTTCCATCAGATAAGTAAACTTCTCTCCTGCAGTATAAAGGTTTTTTATTGGATCTTTTTCATGTTCGGTGATCTCAAATGTCACCTCCACATCCGGATGCCTCAATTTTCTTCTTAGAATCCCGGTAAGTTCAGGTTTCAGTTTAGGGAATAAATCTTCGTGCAAACCACTGCTTAACATAAAGACAACCTCCTGACCTCTGACCTCAAAGGGTTGATTGAGCAAAGCCATTTCCATATTTTTATGGTCTTCTCTAAACTCATCCAGCACTTCGGCAAAAACATTTTTAACTGTATCCTGATTGATTGGCTGTCGGGGTAGGCTATCGTCCAGCACAGGAGCAGCCACTTTGGTGCTTTCCTTTTCGGCCAACTTTTCTGCAGGCTTCGCTTTAACCTGATTTTTAACGGCTTTCAGGTTTGAAGGAATGGCGATTGTCTTTTTGATGACTTGAGCTGGGGCAGGCTGGGTTGAGGTTTTAGCATTTCCTGCAGCTTCCGCTTTTACTTCAGACTCATTTGCTAGGCTTTTTTTTGCCTCTTGGTCAGAGACTGCTGCCAAAGAGATGGCATGGGGCAACTTGGCCAACTTCATCAAAACCAATTCCACATGTAATCTCTGGTTTTTACTGGCTTTGTAAGACAAGTCGGCTTGATTGCAAATGCTTAATCCGGACAATAAAAAGGACAAAGGACTATTAGCTGATTGTTCCACATACCGTGCTTTGGCAGTTTCAGAAACCTGAAGCAAAACAGCGGTATCAGGATCTTTGCAGACCATCAATTCCCTTAAATGCTCACTTAAGCCTACAAGGAAATTATGTCCATCAAAACCCTTTTTAAGAATTTCATCAAATATCAGCAGGGCTTTGGAGATGCTTTCTTCCAAGAGCGCATCAGTAACTTTAAAATAATAATCATAATCCAGCACATGTAGATTGTCAATTGTCTCCTGATAGGTGACTTTTTTCCCTGCGGAAAAAGTAACAATCAAATCATAGATAGAAAGGGCATCTCTAAGGGCCCCATCTGCCTTGGTGGCGATCAACCTTAGTGCTTCGGTTTCATAATCTACCCCTTCTTCTTTTGAAATGTATTCTAAATGCTGGCTAATGTCCTGAATCTGAATCCTATTGAAGTCAAATATCTGACAACGAGAAAGAATGGTAGGAATAATTTTATGCTTCTCAGTGGTCGCAAGAATAAAAATTGCGTGTTTGGGGGGTTCTTCCAAAGTCTTCAAAAAAGCATTGAAAGCTTGGGTGGTAAGCATGTGAACCTCATCAATAATATATACCTTGTATTTTCCTTTTTGAGGAACATACCTTACTTGGTCCACCAAATTTCGCATATCATCGACGGAATTATTCGATGCTGCATCCAATTCATGAACATTAAAAGAGCTATTGGAGTTGAAAGCTTCACAAGAACTGCATTCATTGCAAGCTTCCCCATTGTCTTTTCTATTTTCACAATTTATGGTCTTGGCCAAAATTCTGGCACAAGTAGTCTTACCCACCCCTCTAGGCCCACAAAACAAAAAAGCTTGCGCCAAATGCTCATTTTTTATGGCATTTTTAAGCGTAGTGGTAATATGGCTTTGCCCCACCACACTTTTAAAGTCCGAGGGTCTGTATTTTCTGGCAGAAACAACAAAATTTTCCATCACCGCAATTTATAAAATTAATCGAACTTAAAACTCACAGTTCGTCCTTTTTACCACTTCAATTTCCCTAACCTGCTGGAAACTTGAGCATTTAAATATTTTCATTTTCTAATACCAATTCAGTTTCCCTGCCCAAGCTATCCATGAATTTATTTAAATCCTTTCTCCCTACACCCATAATTAGCCAAGTTCAGGTCCAGTTATCAAATAATAATTAGCTAATTCTTCCTTTACCTTATTGGGTGGGATGTACATCCTGATCAACTCTCTTTGCTTGGCAAAACCGCAGCTTTCCAGCCAAGGATATAAATTAGCATGATGCACTCCCAAATCCAAAACCAAGTTATGGCCTTCAAAAGCTTCCAATACCCGTGAAATAAGCGCTTTTGCCGCAATATCAGTTGAGGATATCATGGGGCCTAGCTGTAAAAACTTACTACCCAACCTACAAAAGATATATCCTACAATTTTACCCCCTTCTTTTATCAGAAAGGCTCCATTGGGCAGCCTCTCAAACAAATGACGTAGGAGCTGGGTTCTGTCAGCGCCAAAAACTTTGTGATCATAGGAGATAATCTCAGGAAAATCTGCCGGGGAAACTTCTTGAACTTTCTCCGTCTCCATTTCATTTGCCGATACAGCTTCTTTGGAGCGAACCCATCTAAAAAGGGAGTACTCCTTCACAAACCCCAAATGTTCATAAACTTTTTGGCCGGCCGGGGTTGCATCCAGTTTAATGGTTTGCTTGTGCCCAATTCGCTGTATTACCTCTCGCATCAACCTTTTACTGATGCCCCTCCTTCTGTAATTTCTATCTACCAGCATCATGCCTATCCAGGCCAGTTTGTCTTGGTAACTATAAGCACAAACAGTACCCACCACCTCATCTGCTGCCAAAACTACGAGACATAAATGAGGGTTATCCGCTAAAATCAATTGCCAATCTGCTTCTGTTTGGTTCCATCCCTCTACAGTCTTTAATCGCATAGCAGCTTCAAGGTCTTTCAGCTGCATTTCCCTTATAAATAATTCTGAGTCCATTTTAACTTAACAACTTAAATTGAAATATAAACCGGTAAACTGGAATAATTAACTGCAATTGGGATTTTTTTCATATTTTAGAAATTCTAACCTACAGAAACCCAAATAACCCAACAGCGAATATGGTGAAAACCCTGATAAAACTTGAAGTACTTAAAAGAATACGAGGGACTTCTTTTGCACGAAGTTTGGCCATAGGTATATTGATGCTATTCATAGGTATTTTATTATTGGGCTATTTATTATTATTTGGGCTATTCCTAAATAGGCTCGTTACAGATGTTTTAGAAAAGCCTGACGCGATAATTTTCATCAATAGCAACCTGCTTTATTTCTTTTTATTAGAGCTAATTTACAGGTATTTCATCCAACAATTGCCCGTAATCAATCTGGAAAACTATTTGCATTTACCAATTCCCAAATCCGGGATCATACATTCTTTACTGGCCTGCAGCTTCTTGTCTCCACTTAATATAGTGGCTTTGCTAATCTTTGGACCTTTTGCATATGTTGAGGTCATGGAAGTTTATGGTTTTGCGCCTGCAATGGTCTGGCTAGGAGCAATTTTATTGACCAGCTGGTCCATGCACTGGTTTGTCCTTTGGTTTAAACAAAGGTTTGAGGACAGCCTTACAGGAACCCTTGTAGTATTCAGTGCTCTTTTGGTAAGCATAGGTTCAAATTATTTTGGTTTATATGATTTGGGTGGCTTCTTTGAGCCGGTCTTTACCTTTGCTCTTGAAAACCCTGCCCCCATCGTTTTATTAGCTATTGTATTTATTTTAAGCTATTTTCTGTGCTTTGCATTTTACAGGCAAAATGCTTATTTGGAAGAGCTGGCAGAAGGAGAACATTTACAATTTGCCAATCAGGATTTAGGCTTTTTATCAAAATTCGGACTTGCCGGAGAAATGGCAAATCTGGAATGGAAACTCATCATCAGGCATAAGAAAAGCAGGACTTATCTAATGCTTTGCCTGTTTTTCTTACTATATGGATTGATTTTTTACACCAATCCAGCTTATCGGGTAGAAACAGGGTTTAGTTATTTATTTATTTTTGTAGGCACATTCATTACGGGAATTTTCATGCTGCAATACGGACAATTATTCCTAAGCTGGAATTCACCAACTTTTGATTTCTATACACACCAAAAAAATGGATTGCGCGCATTAGTTAGAGGAAAATACTTGCTATTTAGCGGCATCTCTTTTGCCTGTTTCATCCTTTCTGTACCTTATGTTTACTTTGGTTGGAATGTACTTTTCATACATTTGGCTACGTTTTTATTCAATATGGGGGTTACCATTCATCTGGTAATTTACCTTGCACTTTGGAAACCTAAGCCAATGAACCTCAACAAAGGCTCTATATTCAACTATGAAGGTATGGGACTTTCTCAATTCCTAATGATCATTCCTTTGGTAGCCGTCCCTTATGTGGTATTCTTACCGATGGCCTATTGGTTTGGAGACTATATTGGCTTGCTGGCCCTTGGTATAATTGGTGCTTTCGGTCTACTGGTATTCCCAATGATATCTACAAAGATGGCTGATGTGGTTGTAGATAAAAAGTATGAAATTTCCGCAGCATTTCGTCAAGAATTATGATAAAGATAAAGGACTTAAAAAAGATATACGGCAGCACGACTGTCCTTAACATTCCGGATCTTACCATTCCAAAAAGCCAATGTATTGGTCTTGTAGGGAATAATGGAGCAGGAAAAACTACCTTGTTTCGCATTATGCTGGACCTTGTCAGGGCCACAGAGGGTTTTGTAAGTGTAGATGAGGAAGAGGTAAACAAAGGTGAGCAATGGAAAACCAAAGTGGGGGCATACCTGGACGAAAACATGCTCCTTTCCTACCTTAGTCCTGAAGAATATTTCAAAGCACTGATAAAAATATATAGGCTTTCTGAAGAAGACCTTCAACTGCATCTTGACAAGTTTGCTGATTTTTTTAACGGAGAGATCCTAGGCTCAAAAAAATACATACGCGATCTTTCCAAAGGAAACATTAAAAAGGTAGGGATAGCGGCGGCTCTTTTAGGAAAACCGGAAGCTGTCTTGCTTGATGAGCCATTTGAAAACCTTGACCCAAGCTCTCAAATCAGGCTGAAAAAATTAATTTTGAAAGAAAAAGAAGAAAATTTGGTTACCTTTTTAATATCAAGCCATGATTTAAACCATGTTACCGAAATCTGCGAGAGAATTGTGCTTCTGGAAAAAGGTGTCATTGTGAGAGACTTAGAAGACAAAAGTTCAATGACAGAAGCGTTAAACAATTACTTCAATGTTAGCTAATTTATCAAGACAAAGATTATGCTAGCAAACACCATTTAATCCACCCAAGGTTTTGTCAAAAAGAAACATGCCTGCATTGGTCAAAATATAGTATTAGTCCCATTTAAACTATATTGAGTTTCCCATATATTTTTTTCCGTTAAAATCGTTTAAATTACGATTTCAATTGAAACCAGAATACCTATGGCAAAAACAGAAAATCCAAATAGGAGAAAATTTATTAAAAAATCAGCATTGAGTTCGATGGCTGCACTTTTGGGTAGTAATATAGTCTTTGCCCTTCCTGAAAATTATACACCTGTTGCTTTGGAACAAGACAACGATCCGGGTAAACTTTTTGGAAAGCATAAAGACATGATTGTCTTGAATGACAAACCTTGGAACGTGGAATCAAGAGCCCATTTGTTGGACGATGATGTCACCCCTGCAGATAAAATGTTTATCAGAAATAACGGGCTGATTCCTGATAAAATCGATGTAGACAACTGGACCCTTACCGT